>DSDX01000219.1 GCA_011048485.1 Candidatus Aminicenantota bacterium
CTCCTTCCCCGCCAGCGTGTTGAACGCGGGCCGGAGGGCCGCGATGGCGACGAGGGCCACGATGAGGCCCAGGAGCGTGGTCAGCGCCGATTCGCCGTAGAACTGGGAGACGATGTTCCGGCGCAGGGCCCCGGCCACCTTGCGCAGCCCGACCTCCTTGGCCCGCCCGGCCGCCCGGGCCGTGGCCAGGTTCATGAAGTTGATGCAGGCGATGAGCAGGACCAGCAGGGCGATGGCGGTGAAGCTCCTGACGCTGTCGATCGTCCCGACGGTCTGGCCGAACCCGAAGACGGCCTTGAGCCGGAGGTCGGTCAGCGGCCTGAGCGAATAGCGGGGCAATTGGCGGGATCGCACCCGGGCCAAAGCCTCGGGGTTGTCCCTCACGGAATCATAGACGAGCTCCGTCATGAACGCCGTGATCTTGTCGCCCACGGCGGCCGCGGCCTGGGGATCATGAAGTTCGACCCAGGTCAGGATGGTGTTAGACCCCCAACGGTCGATATCCACGCCGAGGGAGCGCAGGAATTCGAACGGCACCAGCATGTCGAATCTGAGGCTCGAATTCGCCGGCGGTTTCTTCGCCACCCCGGTTACGGCCAGGGAGTGGGCGCCATTCACGACCAAAGTCTTGCCGAGAGGGTCCTCGGAACCGAAGTACTTCGCCGCCATGTCCTCCGAGAGGACGATGGAGCGCGGGTCGGCCAGGGCCCCGTCCCGGTCGCCCCGGAGCAGGGGGAAGGTGAAAGCCGTCAGGAAGGCCGGGTCGACGGCGATGACGCGGTTCTCGAAGAAAGCCCTGTCACCGGAGCGGACAAGAAGGCCCCCGGTGAACCCCATCCGGACGGCGGCCTCGATCTCGGGGATATTCTCCTGGATGGCCGGGCCCATGGGGTACTGGCTGACGTTGACGTGGAAAGTCCCCTGCCCTCCGGATTGGTCCTGCTCGACCCGGAACAGCGTCGAAGCGTTGGCATGAAAGCGGTCGTAGCCGAGCTCGTCCTGGACCCAGAGCAGGATGAACAGGGCGCAGGCCAGGCCGACGGCCAGGCCGGCGATGTTGATGAAGGCGTAGCCTTTCTGGCGCATCATCTTGCGCCAGGCGGTCTTGAGATAGCTCCCGCCGAGGGCGGGCACGAAACGGGACGGGCGCCAGGGCCGGCGCCGGTCGAGGGCGAGGGACAGGTTCTTGCGGTATTCGGCGGCGATGTCCCCGGGCGGGCCCATCCGGCTCACGGCCTTATGGAAGGCCTCCTCGTCCGCGAGGCCCTCCTTTTTCAGCTGCTCGAACGTATCCCGCAGCTGGAGCTCGAGGTCCGCGACCAGGGGCTCGTCGAATTCCTCGTGGCGCCGCAGCTTGGCCGCCCACTCCCGAATCGCTTTCTCCGGTTCGAACATGGTCTTTCTCCTCTTAATGCGCCCGGGCCCGTTAGGTTTCGACGGCCACGGGATCGCTGAGCACGGACAGGGCCTTCCAGACGCTTCGCCAGCCTGAGAGCTCCGACTCGAGCTCTTGCCGTCCCGGGCCGGTGATCCGGTAGTAGCGCCGGGGCCGGCTTCCTTGGGCGGCCCTCCACTTGGAGGCGATCAAGCCGTCCATCTCCATCCTCTGGAGGACGGGGTAGAGCATGCCGTCGGTCCACTCCAAGCGCCCGCCCGAAATGTCCCGGACCTTCTGGATGATGCTGTATCCGTAATCCTCTCCCCGGGCCAGGATGGCCAGGATGATCGGCCGCGTCGAAGCCGCCATCAGCTGCTTGGAAACCATCGTTACCTCGTGCTCGAAGATACTTTCACAATCTATGTACGCGCGAGGGCAGTGGAATGTTCGTTCGCCGTAAAAAAAAGTTTTTGGCCGAAACCGGACATCCTCCGTTCGATTGCGGACAGCTCGCCGTTGTCTCGAGGGTCTCCTGACCGGGCGACGCCTCCGGCGGGCGGTGGCACGGAACTTGCTTCCTAACGGCATTAGGTACCTAATGCGGCGAGGTAGAAAATGATCTCCAAAGCCCTGACCGGCGCGTCGACCAAACCGATCATCCTGGCCATCCTCAAGCGGGGGGAGAGCTACGGCTACGAGATCATCCAGCAGGTCCGGGACATCACGGGCGGGGAGCTCGACTGGTCGGAGCCCATGCTCTATCCGTTCTTGAAGCGGCTCGAGCGGGACGGGCTGATCCGGTCCAAGTGGCGGCTCTCGGACAAGGGCCCCCTCCGAAAGTATTACACCCTGACCAAGCCGGGCTTGGCCGAACTCGAGCGCGAAAAGAGCCAGTGGCTCAAGGTCCACTCGGCCTTGACCCTCCTCTGGGAGCACTAAAATGGGGGACACAATACCTATTCCCCCATTTTAAGGAGCTGATATGTTCGACCTGGAACGAGCGATCGCGGAATGGAAAAAGACCATGCGCCGCAGCGCCTCGATCGACGAGGGCGACTTGGCCGAGCTCGAGCGCTACCTCAGAGACAAGGTCGAGGACCTGGCCGCGGCGGGCGGCCTGAGCGGAGAGGAAGCCTTCCGGCGGGCCGAGGAGGAGTTCCGGCGGGCCGGGACGCTCGACGCCGCCTACGGCCACGTCCGCTCCGCCCGTCCGGGCCGGCGCTTCCCTTGGACCAAGGCCCGCTTCGCGCCCGGCCTCTTGTGGAGCAACGTCCGGATCGCCCTGCGGCGGCTGCGCCTCCAGAAGGGCTATTCCCTCATCAACATCGGAGGCCTGTCTCTGGGCCTGACGGCTTGCCTCCTCGTCTTCCTCTGGGTCCGGGATGAGGTCGGTTACGATCGCTTCCACGAGCGGGCCGGTTCCATCGCCCAGGTCTACAACACGTTCGAGCGCGGCGGCGCCGCGACCATGATCCACATGGGATCGTTCTACCCTCTGGCGGCCACGCTCGAGGCGGAATGCCCGGAGGTCGTCGAGGCCGCCCGGATCCAGATCGAACGGGGCCTGAGCATCCGTGCTGAAGCCCAGACCTCCAATACGGACGCCGTGGCCCTGGCCGATCCGTCGCTGTTCGAGATCTTCACTTTCCCCTTCGTCCGCGGCGACGCGGCGACGGCCTTGGACGATAAGTTCGCCGTCGTTCTCACGGAGCGCATGGCCCACAAGTATTTCGGCGCGAGCGACCCGGTGGGGCGAACGCTCCGCGTCAACGGGGAATTCGACATCCGGGTCAGCGGCGTCATCCGGGACGTGCCGGCCCAGTCCTCGCTCCGCTTCGACGCCGTCGTTCCCTTCGCCCTGCAATTCGCGCCGTCCTTCCAGGAGCCGGCGCACTGGGGCGGCAATCCGCTCGAAACATGGGTCCTCCTCTCCGCCGGCGCCGACCCGAACGCCGTCGCGGAGAAGATCACGGCCATCGCCGCCCCGCATTTCAAGGAGGCGGCCGGAAAGGTCGACTTCCGCGTCCACCCGCTCCTTCGCAAGCGGCTGTATGCCCCCGACGGGACGGGCCTCATCCGGTCGATCCTCCTCTTTTCCGGCGCAGCCCTGTTCATTCTGGCCTTGGCCTGCGCCAACTTCACCAACCTCAGCACGGCCAGGGCGACGGCGCGGGCGAAAGAGATCGGGGTCCGTAAGGCCGTGGGCGCCCGTAAGGCCGACATCATCCGTCAGTTCCTGGGCGAATCGCTGGCGACGGCTTTCCTGGCCCTCGGGGCGGCTGTGCTCCTCGTGGCCCTGCTCCTGCCCACGTTCAACCGGATCGCGGGCAAGGAGCTCGCCTTCCGCGCCGTCCTCGAGCCCTCGAGCCTCGCCGGCTTCCTGGCCATCGCCCTGATCGCCGGGCTGGCGGCCGGCGCCTACCCGGCCCTGGCCCTTTCGTCGTTCCAGGCCAGGAACGTTCTAGCCGGTCGGGCCGGGAGCGGGCTTCGCCACTCGGCCGGGTTAAGGAAGGGGCTCGTCCTCTTCCAGTTCACGCTATCGCTCGTCCTCGTCCTGGGCACGGCGGCCGTCGGCCGCCAGCTCGCCTTCATCA
>DSDX01000376.1 GCA_011048485.1 Candidatus Aminicenantota bacterium
AGCGGGGTTTGCTCTGGGCGGCCCGGGCTATAGGCGACGATCCGCCCAAGATGAACATCTACGCGCCGCTGACGGGACCGAAGCGAAGGTAGGCGGCGCTATCGGCCCGGTCCGGCGCCCTCGCGGCCCCGGCCCTCGCGGTACTCCCTCAGTTCCGCGGCGAGTGTGGACCGCCGGGCCGGGGTTATCGCGCCGCACTCGACCATCTTGAGGAGAACGGTCCCGACGAATGCGCCCTCTCTCCCGGCGTCGGTGGGCTCGAAGCGGACGGCTCGGTCCGGCCGCCCCAAATCGAAGGACGAACCCCCGGCCGGGCGGTCGAAATCAACGCCGTCAAAACGGATGGTGCGGAACCCCGGCCGGGGCGCGGTCCGGACGCGGATGGCGAGCCGGGCCAGGTCATAGACGATGCTCCATTGCGTGTCGGGCTGGGCCAGCCTTCGCAGGACGCCCGCGGCGTATTCGGCGGGCGGCCCGTCCCCGGCCTTGCCGTATCCCTTCACCAGGCCGGCGGCCCTGACGTAGCGGGAGATCGAGTCCGGGCCCGACGGCAGGTCGCGGTCGCCGCCGAAGCCCTGAAAGAGGGCCAGGTTTTTCCGGGACTCGGGCAGGCTGTTGTTGCTGAGGACGGGCGCCGGCAGCTCGCGGGCCGGAGTGCAGACAGTCCGGCCGTCGAGAAACTCGACGATCGCGTGATCGCCGCTTCGATCGCAGAGGAAATAGTGAACGCCGGCGAAAAGGCGCTCGACGCGAATGCCGGCCGCGCCGTTCAGAACCTCCCGGACCGAGGCGCAGGTATCGAGGTGGAACTGGATCCACTGGAATTCGTTGACGGCCGGCCGCTCATCCCGATCCGGATACCGGGAGGGCGAATAGGAAAGCTCCTCGATGACCAGGCCCTGCTCGTTCATCCCGCCGAGCGGCAGATCGCGGCCGAGCTGATTGAAGGTCACGCTCCCGTATCGGGACGCCCAGTGCAAAGGGCGGCCCGGGTTGGCCAGGAAGGCGGCCTTGGTCGCGCCCCGGGGGTTGAGATGGACGGCCCCGTCCCCCAGCGGCCAGTCGAGATTCTTGCCGGCGACGACCTCACGGCCGTTGCGGAGCAGGAAGGCCGTGCAGCCGAGCGTCCTTTCCGGGGCCATGGCCTCCCCGCGGTCGCGGCGGACGAAGAGGGCGAGGACGACCTCTGGTCGGAGGCCGTAGAACGTCTGAACATAGTCCTCGCCCAAGGCCTCAGCGACCTCCCCCGCGAAGGCCGCCGAGGAGATGACGACCGGGGCCTGCCCGGGCGGAAGGGCCCGATGGGCCGAGTCGGGGGTCGTCCAGTATCCCACCCGCCCGAACCTCCTCAAGGACCACGGCAGCGGCCAGGTCTCCTCCGGCGGGGCGATAACCTCGATGAGAAGATCGCGTCCCTCCGGAGAGGCGGCGGCGGCCTTTTCCACCTCGGAGACGAGCTTCAGGAAGTCCGGGTTGGTCTGGGCGTAAACGTAAGGATTGGCGGGGTCGGCCGGGCGGACGAAATTGGCCCGGACGTTCTGGACCGCCAGTCCGGCGAAGCCGGCCGCGAGAACGATGGCGACGAGGACCTTGACGGGCCTGGGGAGGGTGAGCTTCAGCAGGAAGGCCGCGCCGTGACCGGCCAGGATGACCAGGCCGAGATAGAAGGGCAGCATGTTCCAAGGGGTCTTGTAGGGGATGAGGCTGAAGACGGCCGCGGTGACGACCGTGAAAAAGAACACGAAGCGGAGAAAGCGGGGGCTGCCGCCGTGGCCCTGGTCCGGTCCGAACGCGGCCAGGCCTCCGGCCAGGGCTAGGACGAGGAGGAAGCCCTCGCTCCAGACAGGGCCGGCGGCCGTCTTGGCCCAGGCCAGGAGCCGGACATAATAGGGCCAGGGGTGGGCGTGAACGCCGGGGTGGCCGGCCCGCCCGAAGGACGTCCCCACGGCCCGGGCCGCGTCGGCCAGGCCCTCGATGTTGTGGAAGAACGAGCTGTAGAAGACGATGACGACCGCGGCGGCCGCGGCGAGAAAGAGCAGGGCGTGCAACCCGGTCGGCAACTTCGTCCGCGTATCCCTCCAGACCCAGGCGTCGCCGGCCCTGGTCACGCCGCGAAGGCGCGTACGAATGCTCTCGATGAGCGACAGGACCCCGAACGCCGCCGCCAGGCCTCCGAAGAGGACCAGGCTCGTTTCTTTTGTGGCCGCCATCAGCCCCGCGGCCGTGCCCGCGGCCAGGGCCCAGAGGGCGGAAGGCCTCTTGGCATAGCGCCAGCCCGCGCCGAGGAGGACCGCCAGGAAGAGGACGAGCAGCGTTTCCTGGATGTAGAAGCGGCTGTAATAGCTGAGCGCCGGCGAAACGGCCGCCAGCGCGGCCGCGGCGAGCCTTGCCTCGCGGGCGAGCCCGCCGGAAAAGAGGAGGAACGCGACGAGGAGCGCCGTGCCGAAGAGGGCCGGGACGAGGCGGAGGATCCGCTCGTCGAGCCCCGTTAGCGTCGTCGCGCCGGCCGCCCAGGCCGCGGGCAGGGTCAGGTAGTAGAGGGTCGGGCCGTGATGGTCCAGGGGATCGAAGCGGTACTCCCCGCGCTCGAGCAGGCCGCCGAACTTGACCGCCTGGTTGGCCTCGTCGTGGTGCATGGGCCGCAGGTC
The DNA here is from genome assembly GCA_011048485.1 of Candidatus Aminicenantota bacterium. Classification (GTDB taxonomy): domain Bacteria; phylum Acidobacteriota; class Aminicenantia; order Aminicenantales; family Saccharicenantaceae; genus RBG-16-66-30. Next base: position 2,649 of record DSDX01000376.1, read on the forward strand.
CAGGCGGGCGACGCGGACGGCGAGTGCGCCGAGAACGGCACAGAGGAAAAGCGCCCCGAAGGCCCTCTTCGTCATCGGGCCGGGAGGCCGTAGACCTCGACCTCCACGTAGTGGTTCATGTCGTTCGACGTGTTGCCGCCGCTGTAGAGGCGGACGTAGCGGGCCTTGACGCCCTTGGGGTCGAACAGCTTGCCGTCGAACGTCTCGATGTACTCCTTGTCCCGGCCGGCGCCGAGGCCGGAGGAATTGTCGTGGTCGTTGTTGAAGACGGTCGTCACGCCGCTGACGAAGTCCTTGTCGTCGGAGACCTGGACGATGACGTCCCGGTAGACGCGGGCCTGGCTGTGGTAATGCCAGGCCACGATGGCCATGAGCTCGTGGGATGCGCCGAGATCGATCTGGACCCACTGGAGCATGGGCCCGAGCTCGACGTAGTAGCCGTCCTCGCCCGATTTCTCGCCGTCGGTGACGAAGGCGACCTCGCCGATGATGGGCGCCTTGTCGCTGGCGGCGACGGGCGTCCCGACCGAGAGGAGCTCGGTGCCGGGCGGGACCAGGAACGGTCCGCGCGGTCGTCCGGTGATCGTCTCGAGGTTGGGCGTGCGGATGTTCCGGGGCGTGCCGACGAACATCGGCTTGGGCAGATCGATCGCCAGGACCTCTTTCTCTTGGCCCTGGGCCGGGAGGCCGGGAGCCAGAAGGCCCAGGCCCAGGCCCAGGCCGATCGTCGCTAGGAAGGCGAGGCATCTTGTCATGGTCGGCGTCTCCTTGTCCGCGGGGACCGTTTCTCGGCCAGCGCGCCCGCGTTGAATATTCTACACTTTTTGGCCCCCGTTTTCACGAGGGCCCAGATGGCCGGGTGCCGGCCGCAGAAGTTCGCCACCTCCTCCATCGACATGACCATGAAGGCCGTCGACAGCGCGTCCGAAGCGGCCGCCGAGGGGTGCGAGGCCCAGGCCGCCGCGTGCCCGGCGGCCGGACGGTCGGTCCGCGGATCGACGATGTGAGCGCCCTTGACCTCGGTCCCCGAACCGCTGAGGGCGCGGTCGCGGAGAAGGACCCGGCCCGGTCCGGCGCTGATCGTCGTTCCCGCGCCGACGGGCCAGCCCCGCCCGCCGTCTGTCGACGGGCCCGGCCCTGAGGCCAGGACCGTGCTCGTGCCGGCGTGGAGAAGGGCGTTCCCGACGTTCCAATCGCGGAGCACCGCCAGGGCCGCGTCCAGGGCGTAGCCCTTGCCGACGGCCCCGAGATCGAGGTCGACGGCCGGAAGAGGCTCCCGGCCCCGGGCCCG
>DSDX01000335.1 GCA_011048485.1 Candidatus Aminicenantota bacterium
GTCGAGGTCCTCCTGGCCATGGCCCTGGCGCTCATCCTCATCGTCGGCGCGGCCGAGATGCTGACCCTGGCGCTCCGGGCCAAACGGCGCGGCGACGTCATCGCGGCCCTGGCCCACGCCGTGACCGACCGGTTCGAGACCCTGAAGTCCCTTCCCTTCGACGATCCCGCGCTGGTGGCGGGCGGATACGCCGCGACGGCCCGGTTCGAGCCGGGCCGCGTCCTCGTCGCGGAGACCTGGGAGATCGCCGACGAAGCGTGCGGCCTGAAGCGGGTCTGCTTGAGCGCCGGCGAGGCCGGACGGCCGGGGCCGCGGACGAGCGCGGTCCTCCTCATCTCGCGCGGCCTGGGGTTCCCGCCATGAGACGGGGCGGCTTCACCCTCATCGAGTGCCTGATCGGACTGGCCCTGTCCCTGTTCGTCATCACGGCCGGGCTCGAGTTCCTGGCCCGGGCCCAGAGGGCCTTCCTCCGCCTCAAGGCCAAAGAGGAGGCGGGCCAGGCGGCGCTCGCGGCCCTGGACCGGATGCGCGTCGATCTCCTCCACGCCGGGCGGGGCCTCGTGGCCGAGATCGAGGCGGGGCTCGTCGTCGGGGCCGAGGCGGACGCGGCCGAGCTCCGAACGACGTCACTCGAGCGCCCTCTCGCGCTGGCGGCTGCGGTCTCGGCCGGCGAGACCCGATTGCGCCTCGACTCGACGGCCGAGATCGCCGCGGGCCAACGCCTGGCGCTGCGGGTCGGCCCGGCGGGAGAGGGCAGGACGATCGTCGGGGTCGAGACGGACGCCGTGCTCGTCGAAGCACCGCTCGAACGGGGCTACGCGCCCGGCTCGTCCGTCCTCTCGCTCCTCGAGACCGTCGCCTATTTTCTGGACGGCCGGGCCCGCGTCCTGAGACGGCGGGTCAACGCCTCGCCGGCCCAGCCGCTGCTCGAGGACGCCGCGGCGGCTGTTTGGAGCCTGGATCCGGACGCCCGGCTGGTCCGCGTCCGGCTCGAACTCACGATCGAAGGAGCCCATCCCCATGAAACGACCGTTTTCCTCAAGAACCCGGCCCTGGCCGGGATCCGCTGAGCGGGGTTCGGCCGCCGTCACCGTCATCCTGCTCATGGTCGTGTTCACCGGCCTTGCCCTGGCCATGCTCCATGCCTCCGGCATCCACTTGAAGATCAACGGGTACCGCCGCTTCTCGGCCCTGCTCGACTGCGCCTCGGAGAACGGCCTCAAGCGCGGGCTGGCCGACCTCGCGTCCCGGCTCGATACTGCGGGCCTCCTGGCCGCCGTCGCGGACGATGCCGTCGAGGCGATGCGGGACGACCCCCTGGCGGCTTTCCCGCTCCTGCTCGCCGACGCCCTGGGAGCGGCGGCCTTCCCGCGGTCGCTCGAGGAGTCCTCGGACGGGATGACCTGGCAAAGCCGGGCCGAGTGCGTCTTCGACAGCCTCGAGGACAGGGGCGGCTATCTCCAAATTGCGGCGGCCTTCGGCATCGAGGCCTGGGGCGGTCTCGACCGGGTCCGGCACCGCCGGCGGTCGGCCCTCGAGGGCTCGCTCGGCCTTCTCGCGGGCCGGCTGCCCCTGGCCGCCATTCCCTTCTATATAGAAGGAGAGCTGACCGAAGCCGAAATGGCCGCTTTCGCCGAAGAGAACGGGATCAGCTTCCCGGCCAAGGCGGGCGGCCTCTTGGGCTCCGGGCTCGCGGCGTCCTCGGGGGGCGTCCTTCCGGACGACCCCGGGGAGGCCGCGGCGGCGGCCCTGAACATCGGAGTCTTCAGGCCCGGAGACCTCTCCCCCGCCCGGCTCAGGCAGGCCCTGGGCCTCGAAACCTCGACGGACCCGGTCCCCGAAGGCGTCTATCTCATCCGGAACGACCTCGGGCTCGGCGGGACCTTCGTCCAGGGGGACCTCGAGGAGCTGGTGCTGGCCGTCCGCGGGGACGCCCAGATCGCCGTCTTCCGCGCGGGCGGCGCGGAATGGCGCCTCGAGTGGAGCCCGGCGAGGAGTTGGACGGAATTCGTCCGGCCCGAAGGATCGGAGACGTTCGAACTCGTCCCCCTGCCGATCATCTTCGTCAACGGCGCCGTCGCCGCGCTCGGCGGCGGGGCCGTGGGCCTTGACGGGCGCGTGGAGATGGCGTTCGAGGGGACGACGCCCGCCGTCCTCGACGGCGTCGACCTGGCCATCGTCTCCGCGGACCGGGTCACCATCGCCTCCCACCTCGTCCTCGAGGGGGTTCGGTGGCAGGACGGCATCCCCTACTCGAGGGACTCGAAGGCCCAGCTCATCATCCACGCCTCGGGGCAGGACGTCGTCACGGGGGAAGCCACGGCCGGCGGCATCGCCGTCGGCGCCGGCGCGCCCGAAACGCTCAAGCTCCAGGCCTCGCTGACCGCGGCCGCGGGCGGCTTCCGGATCGAGGGGTCCGGCAAGGCGATCGAGGTGTTGGGCGCCCTGCACGCGGACGCCTACGAAGGCAACGGCAGCCGGATGTCCGTCGTCCGCGACGACCGGGCCGCGGACGGGAACTTCTCGCGCTACGCGCCCCGCACGCCCGGCTCCCACGTCGCCTTCTGCGCCCTCGCGGTCCTGAACTGGAAGGAGTACTGAATGAGCGCGGGCCGGAAAGGGTTCACCCTGGTCGAGGCCCTGGTCGCCCTCGCGCTGGCCGGGCTCTTCGCCCTGGGCGCCGCTTACGCGATCGCCGGACTGGGGCCGAAGCTCCGTCTGCGATCGGGGATCTGGGAGGTGACGTCGGGGCTCAACCAGGCCCGCTTCCGGGCCATCCTGTCGGGGGTCTCCGTCCGCGTCGTCTTCGCCGACCCGGGCTTCCGCGTCGAGGCCTATGACGAGACGGCCGCGGAGTGGCACGCTTACAGGACGGCGTTTCTTGCCGGGGTGATCGTCCGGGCCAACAACGCGCCGATCTTCCACCCCCAGGGCACGGTCTCGGGCCTGGCTACGATCACGGTGTCGAACGCGGCGGGGGCTTACAGGATCACGGTGGCCATCACGGGAAGGATCCGGACGGTCAGGACCGGCTGACGGCCGCCTGTTCGCTCTTCTCGGCGGGGGCCGGGCGCCTCCCGTCGTGGAGGTTCTTCATCAGGCTCAGGACCGTCACCATGCTGGTGTGCTGGAACTCGACGCCCATCTCGAAGACGTTCGCGTCCTCGTCCTTGCGGCGCCACTTGACCAGGCCCTCGACGCGGAGAATGTCGCCGGTCCGGGCGAGATCGATCTCGAGGCGGAGAAGGGCGCCGACCTCGATCGGGTCGGAGGTGTGCAGACGGGCGCCGCCGATGGACAGGTCGTAGGTGAACGCCTCGACCGGCGGATGGCCGTTCGTGTTCCGGTTCTTGCCGAGCAGCATGATCTTGGTCTTGTTCCACTGCTTGAATCGGCGGTCCTTGCGAGGCTTCATATCACTTCCCATGATCTCTCCCTGCCCGGAAAACCCTAGACCGTCGCCTTGTCCAGCGGGGCCGGCTCCCGGTCCTCCTTCTCTTTCTTTTCGACGTCGTGGTAGAGGTTCCTCATGATGGCCTGGAGCGTCTCCTCGAGGCAGTCCTGGAACTCGATCCCGCACTCGTGGACCTTGAGGTCCTCGTTCCAGCGCGTCCAGCGGACCTCCCCGTCGATGCCGATGAACTCCCGCGACCGGACGAGCTCGAGGTGAAGGCGGAGGACGGCGCCGACGGGAAAGCTCTCCTCGCACTGGATCCGCGCCCCGCCGACGGACAGGTCCCACGCCACGGCGTCGACCGGGCAGGCCGGCAGGACGCCCTGGCCGCCGGACGCGGACTTGATGATGGCCTTGTTCCATTGCTGGAAACGGCGGTGTTTGCGTCGTTCGTTGACCATGGCGGCTCTCCGTACCGATGCCAGGGCCTCGGTACTCCGCCATTCTGAAAGGGGGTGGGAA
>DSDX01000084.1 GCA_011048485.1 Candidatus Aminicenantota bacterium
GTTCTCGAAGCCCGAGTAGAAGGGCTGGAAGAGATTGGCTCTTGCCTCTGGACCCATGCCCCGGCCCGTGTCGGCGACGACGATGCGGACGTCCTTCTTGCGGGGCTCGGGGAATTCGAGCCGCAGCCGGCCGCCCTCGGGCATGGCCTTTATGGCGTTCTTGATGAGGTTCCAGAAGACCTGCTTGAACTGGCCGGCGTTCCCGACATAGGGGACGTCGGCCGTCCGGAAATTGCCCTCCAACACGACCTTGCCGTTGAGCTCGCCGCCCGCCCGCAGGATCTTGATGGTCTCGTCCAGGATGTCGCGCAGGTTGATCGGGGAGAAGACCTGTTTGGCGGGCAGGGCGAAGTCCAGGAATTGGTCCAGGCTGTGGGAGACCCGCTCCGATTCCTTGAGGACGATGGCCATGAGCTCCTTCTGCTCGTCGCTCAGAGCGAGCTCCTTTTTTAGCACCTGGACCGAGCCGGATATGGCGGCCAGTGGATTGCGGATCTCGTGGGCCAGGCTGGCCGAGACCCGGCCCGCTTCGGACAGGCGCTCCCGGACGAGGAGCTCCCTCTCGGCCGCTCTGAGCGCCTCCCGCGTCCGGCGAAGGCTCCCTGTCAACTTGTTCATGAGGGCGGCGATGACGAAGAAGACGCCCCAGGCGATGAAGATGGTGACCAGCATGGACCCGAGCGAGGCCTTCACGGCGTGCTCGGGCCGGAAGACGGGGATAAAGCCGAAATAGAGCCCGTCGGCGAGCCCCCCGAAGAGGATGGCCGAGAGCGAGGCGGCCAGGAAGCCGGCACGGCCCGAGATGACCAGGCTGGCGGCGATGATCGGGAAGAGATAGAGGAAGTACATCGAGGAGGCCAGGCCGCCGGAGATGTAGACGAAGGCGGTGATGAGGAGGAGGTCGAAGACGACCTGGACGTACGCTTGGGCGGCGAGGCCCTTTCCCCAGACGTTGAGCCCGAAGAAGATTGCCGAAAAGGCGTAGGCCCCGAAGAGGAGATAGTAGAAGGGAAGGTTCGGCTCGGATTCGGGCGACGAGAACTGGATGATGATAGCCGAGATAAGGAGGGAGGTCAGGACGACGAGCCGGTAGATGTTATAGAGGAGAACGCTTCTTCTCTCGACGTCCCCGTCCTTGATGACCCGTTCGGATCCCATGCGTCCCTAGTTCCGTCTCTGCATCCCGCCGCCCTCTAGAACTGTTGCATCAGGCTGAAGATAGGCAGGTACATCGAGACGACCAGCCCGCCGACCATTCCACCCACGAATATGAGCAGGATGGGCTCGAGGATGGACAGCATGGCCGACACGGCGTTGTCGACTTCTTCGTCGTAGAAGTTGGCCAGCTTGGTCAGCATCTCGTCCAGGGTGCCCGTGGCCTCGCCGACGTTGACCATCTGGAGCATCATGGTCGGGAAGCTCCCGGCCTGCTTGAAGGACTCGCTTAGGGTCTTGCCCTCGGAGACGAGCTTGCGGGCGTCGACGATCTCCTTCTCGATAATGACGTTGCCCGCCGTCGTCGAGGTGATCTTGAGGGCTTCGAGCATGGGCACGCCGCCGGATATAAGCGTCGCCAGGGTCCGAGTGACACGGGTCATGGCCACCTTGTAGAGCAGGGGGCCGAAGATCGGGAGCTTGAGCAGCATGCGGTCGGTCGACCAGCGGCCGGGCGTCGTGCTTCGGTAATAGCGGAAGGCCAGAACCGCGGCGACGAGACCGGCCACGACGAAGAAGATATTCTTCTCGACGAATTCGCTCAGGGAAACCACTATCGCGGTCAGCCAGGGGAGCTCGGCCCCGAGGTCACGGAAGATGTTGGCAAAGACCGGGATGACTTTCCAAAGCAGGAAGATGGCCACGACGATGGCAAAGATGACGATGGCCGACGGGTAGATCATGGCCTGCTTGATCTTGGCCCGCAGTCGGACGTTCTTCTCGATGAACTCCGCCAGGCGCCGGAGCATGATGTCGAGCGAGCCCGACTGCTCGCCCGAGGCGATGAGGTTGCAGTAGAGGTCGTCGAAAGCCTTGGGGTGCTTCCGCTTGGCCTGGTTGAGGGTCGAGCCGGCCTCGACGTCATCCTTGACCGTCTTGATGACGTTCTTGAAGTAGGTGTTCTTCTGCTGCTCCTCGAGGATGCCCAGGCTCTGGATGAGGGGCAGCTCGGCGTCGATAAGGACCGAGAGCTGGCGGCTGTAGATGGCCAGGTCCTTCATCCGGACCTTCTCCCGCTTCAGGAAGGGGATGGCGATCCCTCCCTTGGCCGGGGCGATGCTAAGGACCGAGATCTGGTCCTTCTGGAGCAGGCGGCCCAGCTCCTCCTTGGAGGCGGCGACGCGCTCGCCCCCGACCGTGTCGCCGTAGCGGTTCTTGCCCTTCCATACGTAGGTCGGCATCGTTCACCTCTCCTGTCGGGGGCGGCCCCTATCTCCGGGATGCGGCGGCGGTCCCGCCCGGGGCGGTCCTGACGCCCTCTCGCCGCTGGATGATATCCGTGAGCTCTTCGGGGAATGAGGACACGGCCATGACCGTGTCGAGGCTGACCAGCTTGCGGAAGTACAGGCTGGCCAGGGACTGGTTGAAGGTCTGCATGCCGAACTTCTCCTGGCCCATCTGCATGGACGAGTAGATCTGGTGGATCTTGTTCTCGCGGATGAGGTTGCGCACGGCCGGGTTGGGGATGAGGATCTCCATGGCCAGGACCCGGCCCTTGCCGTCCGAGCGGGGCAGGAGGGCCTGGGTCATGACGGCCTCGAGCGACATCGACAGCATGATCCGGATCTGGGTCTGGTACTGGCTGGGGAAGATGTCGATCATGCGGCTGATCGACTCGACGGCCGAATTCGTGTGCAGGGTAGAGAAGGTCAGGTGGCCGGTCTCGGCGACGCGCAGGCAGGCCTCGACCGTCTCGAGGTCGCGCATCTCGCCGACCAAGACGACGTCAGGGTCTTCGCGCAGGACCGAGCGGAGGGCGTTGCCGTAGGACATGGTGTCGGCGTAGAGCTCGCGCTGGTTGATGATGGCCCGGCGCGGCGTCAGGTAGTACTCGATCGGGTCCTCGATGGTGACGATGTGGACGGGCCGCTCCGAGTTGATGTGCTCGATCATGCAGGCCAGGGAGGTCGACTTGCCGCAGCCGGTCGGCCCGGTGACCAGGACGAGGCCGCGGGGCAGGTAGCAGAGCTGCTGGATACGCTGGGGGATGCCCAGCTGGGCGAAGCTCCACATCGAGGGCAGGAAGCGCCGGAAGGCCCCGGCCACGGCCCCCTTCTGCATGAAGACGTTGGCCCGGAAGCGGCCCAGCTCTTTAACGCCGAAGGAGAAGTCGAGCTCGAGCTTCTCCTCGAACAGCCGCTTCTGCTTGTCGGTCATGATGCTGTAGATGACGTCCTTGGTCTCGGACGGCGTCAAGGGCGGGTGGTCGAGGTCCTTGAGCACGCCGTGGACGCGGATGCGCGGCGGGATGTAGGTCGTGATGTGCAGGTCGCTCGCGTCGCCCTCGACGCAGGCTTTCAGCAGCTCGAAGATGGGCTTGGCCATGGGAACCTCCGTTTCATTCCGTGTCGGCTCACTCGTCCCGGACGGTCTCGCGCAGGACTTCCTCGACCGAGGTGACGCCGTTCTTGATCTTGACGAGGCCGCTCCGGCGCAGGGTCAGCATGCCCTTCTCGATGGCCTTCCTCTTGATCTCCCGGGATTGGGACCGGGTCAGGATCATCTGCCGGATGTCGTCGTCGACCTTCATGACCTCGAACAGGCCGGTCCGGCCCTTGTAGCCGGTCCGGTTGCAGGCGTCGCAGCCGCCGGCCTTCATGACCTGAAGGCCCTTGAGCTCGCTCTTGTGGAAGCCCATCTCGAGGAGCGTCTGGTCCGGGAGGGGATGGGGCTGGGCGCATTTCTTGCA
>DSDX01000343.1 GCA_011048485.1 Candidatus Aminicenantota bacterium
CTAGCGGGCCAAAAAGGCCACTCCAGTTTAGTCAAGACGTGGCCGGTTGTCAAACGGCGCCGCGGCGCGTCCGGCCCCCGGCTCACTCCCTGATCCCGGCCAGGTCGAGCAGGAACGCGTACTCCAGGGCCAGCTGCTTCAGACGGCGGAAACGGCCGCTCACGCCGCCGTGCCCGCCTTCCATGTTCGTCCAGAGGAGAAGCGGATTGTCGTCCGTCTTGAGTGTCCGCAGCTTGGCCACCCACTTGGCCGGCTCGAAATACTGGACTTGGCTGTCCTGGAGCCCCGTGGTCACGAGCAGGGCCGGGTAGTCCTTGGCCTCGACCTGGTCGTAAGGCGAATACGACAGCATGTAGTCGTAATACTCCCCGACCGCGGGATTGCCCCACTCGTCGAATTCGCCGGTCGTCAGCGGGATGGACGTGTCGAGCATGGTCGTGATGACGTCGACGAAGGGCACGCCGGCGATGACGCCCTTGAAGAGATCGGGACGCATGTTGACGACGGCGCCCATGAGCAGGCCGCCGGCGCTGGCCCCCTCGGCGAAGAGCCGCCCGGGATCGGCGTACTTCTGGGCGACGAGGTGCTCGGCGCAGTCGATGAAGTCGGCGAAGGTGTTCTTCTTCTTGAGGAGCTTGCCGTCCTCGTACCAGGCCCGGCCGAGCTCCTGGCCGCCGCGGATGTGGGCGATGGCGAAGACGAAGCCCCGGTCGAGCAGGCTCAGCCGGGCCGAGCTGAAGTCGGCGTCCGTGCTGTAGCCGTAGGACCCATAGCCGTAGAGGAGGCAGGGCGCCGTGCCGTCCTTGACGAATCCCTTCCGATAGACGAGCGAGATGGGCACCTTGACGCCGTCGCGGGCCGTGGCGTAAAGGCGCTCGGCGTGGTAGTCCGCGGGATCGAAGCCGCCGAGCACCTCCTCCCGCTTGAGGAGCTTTTTCTCCTTGGTGATCATGTTGTAGTCGTACGTGGAGGTCGGGGTGGTCGGGGATTCGTAGCCGTAGCGGACCCAATCCGTGTCGAACTCGGGATTGGCCCCGAACCAAGCGCTGTAGGTCTCCTCGCCGAAGTCGACGTAGTGCTCGGGGGTCTCGTCCCAAGGGATGATCCGGGCCTGGACGAGGCCGTTCATGCGTTCGGCGGCGACCAGGGCGCCCATGAAGAGCTCGAAGCCCTCGAGGAGGACGTCGTCGCGGTGCGGGATGAGCTCGACCCAGTCCGCCTTGCCGGTCTTGTCGAGGGCGGCGGTCATCAGGCGGAAGTTCTTGGCGGAGAGGTTGGTGCGGATGAAGAATTTATCGTCGTAGTGGTCGACGTCGTACTCGAGGTCGCGCTCCCGGGGCTGGAAGACCTTGAACGCGGCCGCGGGCGTGTCGGCGGAGACGTATCGGAACTCGGTCGAGAGCGTGCTCGTCGAGGCGATGAAGATATACGCCTTCGACTTGGTCTTGTAGGCGAAGGTGTTGAAGGTCTCGTCGGCCTCGTGGAAGACGAGGGCGTCGCTCTCGACCGGGGTGCCCAGGACGTGCCGGAAGATCTTCTGGGGCCGGAGCGTCGTGTCGTCGATCTGGGTATAAAAGACCGTCGAGTTGTCGTTTGCCCAGGCCGCCGACCCGTTCGTGAGGGGGATGGCGTCGGGGAGCGTCTCGCCGGTGGCCAGGTTCGTGAAGTGGATGGTGTATTTCCGGCGGCTGACCGTGTCGACGCCGTAGGCGAGAAGGTCGTTGCTCGAGCTCACCGCGAGCCCCGTGACGTGATAGTAGCCGTGGCCCTGGGCCATGGCGTTGACGTCGAGCATGATCTCTTCGGCGGCCTCGAGGCTACCCTTCTTGCGGCAGTAGACGGGGTAATCCTTCCCCTCCTCGAAGCGCGAGTAATAGTAGTAGCCGTTGTCACGATAGGGCACGGAGAGATCGGTCTGCTTGATCCGGCCGACGATCTCGTCGTAGAGCTTCTCCTGGAGCGGCTCGGTGTGTTTCATCACGGCTTTGAGGTAGGCGTTCTCAGCCTCCAGGTACTTGACGACCTTGGGGTTGTCGCGCTCGGCCAGCCAGTAGTAGTTGTCGACGCGCGTCTGGCCGTGGGTCGTCAGCTCGTGAGGGATGATCTCGGCCCGCGGCGGCACGGGTGCGCCGCCCGAGCGGCCGGCCTGCCGGCACGCGGGCGCCGAGACCAGGATCGAGGCGACCAAGCCGATGGCGAGGACGCAGGGAACGATCCGATAGAAAGACCTGCGGTGAGTTCTCATGTCGGGATGCCCTCCTGATATTCATGAAGGTCTCGAGCAGAAGAACTTACCACCCGCCGTTTCCCGTGTCAATCGGCGGCGCCGCGGCGGGGCCGACCAAGAGAGGGTCAGATCTACTTTTTTTCGAAAAAAGTAGATCTGACCCTCTCTTGCGATAGAATCGGCGTAGGAAACGCCATGAGCGACGACCCCATCGAGATGCCCATCGACGGCATCCTCGACCTCCACACATTCAGCCCTAAGGAGGTCAAGGAGCTTGTCCCCGAATATATCGGGGAGTGCCTGCGCCGCGGCATCAACGAGATCCGCATCATCCACGGCAAGGGGACGGGGACGCTCAAGGCGACGGTCCACTCGCTGCTCAAGAAAGACCCTCGTGTCGCGGGTTTCAAGGACGCCGGCCTGGGCGCCGGCGGCTGGGGCGCCACCTCCGTCCGTCTCAAGCGTTGAAGAGGGGGTCAAACCTACCTTTTGCAGCAAAAGGTAGGTTTGACCCCCTCTTCCCCCTCTAAGTCCTAAAGCTCGAAGCGGTACGAGAGCTTGATCATGAAGATGTTCTTGCCTGGGACGCTGAAGATGTCGCCGAAGTCCCGCCAGAGCTCGAAATCGCCCGGATGGGCGTAGTTCTCCCGGGTCTGCGTCCAGACGGCGTAGAGCATCGAGCCCGGCCGGTACTCCCAGCGCAGCACGGCCGTCCCCCGGAGCGACTTGAGGTTGAAGTCCGGGTCCGCGAAGGTGAAGGGCGCCGCCGGCCCGTCCTCACCGTCAGGGTCGACCTCATAGACGCCGTCCGCATAGGCGATCGTCGAGTCCCCCTCGCCGTAGTAGTCGAAATCGAACGTCTTGGCGGCGCTGAGCTCCTTGAAAGCCGAGAAATCGCCCACGGCCAGGTAGGGCTGGACATACGCCTGGAGGCTGAGTCTTGGCGAGAAGGTCCAGCCGATCCTGATCTCGACGGGCAGCGTTTTCTGATGAATGTCCGACAGGACGTAGCGGACGCCGTAGGTCGACGTCTTCAGGGGATCGACGACGCGCCTGATCCACTGCCCTTCGGAGTAGCGCCAAGTGTAGCCCGGCCCGATCGACAGGCTGAAATTCGGGCTCGGCTTCCAGGTCAGCCCGCCCCCGATCGACCAGTTATAGCCGCCGCTCGGATGATAGCGGAAGTAGCCGCTGAATCGGGCGATGAGAGGCCGGCGGTCGTCCGTCGCCAGCGTCCCCCTGACCGTCTCACCGGCCGGATAGAGGGCCATGGGACCGCCTCGCGTCAGGTAATGGCTAAACTTGGGCGGCTCGTAGTCGAGATGGAGCGCCGCGGTCCAGTAGTTGAGGAACTGGCCCTTCCCGTCGAGGTAGAAATATTCCCCCACCCTGTTCCCGCCGAAGTCGTAGTTCCGGTAGTAGGAAGCGGTGACCGTCCAGCTGCGGAAGGTCCGTCCCGGGTGGAGACTCCGGTAGCCAGCCTCGATATGGCCGTTGATGACGTCGCCGCGGTTGTGATAGCCGATGTCGTTGGCTTCGAAGCCCGGCGAGATCGCGCCGACCGCCGCGTTGAGGACGACGTTGCCCTTCTGCTTGTTGACGTAGAGCCGGCCTGCCCAGCCGGAGAGCGAGGTCGCGGCCTCGTCCACCTCGACCCAGTCCGCGTC
>DSDX01000046.1 GCA_011048485.1 Candidatus Aminicenantota bacterium
GATAGTCCTCCGGGATGCCCAGCGCTTCCCGGGTCTTCTTGGGACTGAAGCCGGCGATGGGGTGGGCCACGAGGCCAAGCTCGGTCGCCCGCAGGATCAGGAAGGCCGCGGCCAGGCCCGTGTCGAACAGGTTGTAAACGCGGTCGCGGATGACGCAGTCGTCGTCCTTCCGGCTGAAGACGGCGACCACCAAGGACGCGGCGTGGCACCAGCGGTTCCCTTCGGTGAAGACACCCTTGAGCGCCTCGAGCCTCTCCGGCTCGAAGACGAACACGAAACGCCAGGGCTGGTTGTTGTCGCACGAGGGCGAGAGCCGGGAGTGCCCGGCCAGGTCGTAGACGAGCTCCTCGGTGATCTCGACAGGGGCCAGGGACCGCGTGGCGCGGCGGGACTCGATGGCGGCGTGAACATCCATGGTGACCTCCTCCGATAGGGTCAGACTACGGGTCCTGGACGCGCAAGTCAACCCGGCTCTCGAGGCGATGATTTGACTCGAGCGACGGTCTTCGGATACAAATAAGGAACCCCCCATGGCCGCCGCCCGCCGCGGCGGATGAAGGAGGCCCGATGCCGATCGAACAGGTCGAAGGCTGGCTCTCCAAGTTCTTGAAGACGACGCTCGTCACGATCAACCAGACCCCGATCACCCCGGCCTCCTTGATCGTCTTCACGCTCATCGTCCTGGCCTCGGTCTTCGTCACCCGGATCCTGACCCGTCTCCTTTTCGATCGTCTGCTGAGGAAATTCGGCATCAAAGAGGGGATCCTCTACACGCTGAGGCGGCTGACCGAATACACGCTCATCCTCGTCGGCGTCATCATTGCCTTCCAATTCGTGGGCATCGACCTCAGCGGCCTGGCCGTCATCTTCGGGCTCCTCTCCGTCGGCATCGGGTTCGGACTCCAGAACATCACCGCCAACTTCGTGGCCGGGCTCGTCCTCCTGTTCGAGCGGCCCATCAAGGTCGGCGACCGCATCATGGTGGGCGACGTGGAGGGCGACGTCGAGGAGATCGGGATCAGGTCGACCAAGATCCGGACCCTGAACAACGTCTCCATCATCGTCCCCAACTCCCAGTTCACCTCGAGCAACATCGTCAACTGGTCCCACGGCGATCCCCGGGTCCGCTTGGACATCGACGTCGGCGTTTCCTACGGGTCGGACCTCGATCTCGTCCTCCAGAGTCTCAAGGAGGTCGCCCTCGAGAACCCCAAGGTCCTCGAGGAACCCGAGCCCGACGTTCTCCTGCGGGAGTTCGGGGACTCCTCTTGGAACATGAGGCTTCGGCTCTGGATCGACAATCCCAGGGGGCATCACGGGATCCGCTCCGACATCAACGGGGCGATCGTCCGGAAATTCCGGGAGAAGGGCATCGAGATCCCCTTCCCTCAGCGGGACCTCCACGTCCGCTCGCCGCTGCCGCTGCCCCTCACGAAGGACAACTGAGCGGCGGGGCGGGCCGCCCGTCGTGATCGGCCTCGTTCAGCCGCGTCCGCCGGGGCGGACGAGCCGGATGCCGTAGACGGTCCCCGTTTCGCGGCCTTCGATCCCCTCGAACCTGACCGTCACCTTGCGCTTGCCGGCGACGGCCTCGCCGGGAACGGGGTAAGCGACATCGAAGAACTCTTCCTTCTCCTGGGGGCTCCGGCGGGGGATCCGTTGCTCGCCGATCTTCAAACCGTCCACGAGCACGGCGAAGGCGCGGTCGGCCCGTTCCTCGGTGCCGTAGGTCACGACAAGGCGGAGCCCTTCGGCCGGAACGGAGGGCAGGTCGAACGAGAACCAATCGGCGGCCCGGCGCCCGTAGCGCCCCCGCAGCTGAACGGGCGAGGTGTCGCCTCCCCTCATGGCGAAGTCGCGCTCGGACTGCATCTGGCCGGGCTGGACGAACGACACCGTGGCCGCCTCGAGATCGCGCCGGGCCGCCTCGGCGGCTTCGACGGCGGCCGACCTTTCCCGCCATTCCTCCGGCGTGTAAATGTCCCAGTAGGCGGCGTAAAGACGGCGGTGGAGGCGGTAGAACGGGACGAGCTCGACGTCCCCGCCCTGTCCGACGCTGTCGGTCCGGAAGGTCCCCGGAATTCCCTCGACCGGCTTGAGCCACCGGTCGACCTCCGTTTCCGGGGTCACGAGAACAGGGGCGGTCGGCCGCGTTGCGGCCCGGGCAGCCGCCGGAACGTCCTCGCCGCGGCGCCGGCGTTCCGGCATCGGGCCGAGGTCGCCGGCCAGGACGAGGGGCCCCCACATGATGGCGGCCCGGTTGGGGTTGTCGGGCAGGGGCTCGAGATGGAGAGACTTCGGCAGGGTCAGCTCGATCCGGTCTCCCGAGCTCCAGGTCCGGCGGACGCGGACATAAGATCCGCCCAGCCCCGCGTCCTCGATCTCGAGGCCGTTGACCCGGACCGCGAAGCCCTTTCCGGCCCAGGCGGGACGACGGAGGGCGACCTCGAAGGTCCGCGGCTTGGGCGTTTCGACGGTCAGCGAGGCCTCCTCTCCCTCGGGAAAGGACGTTTCCATCGTTAGCCGGACACCCTGGCGCTTCCAGTCCGCGGTCGAGGGCGCGAAGATGTTGACCCAGAGCGTGTCCCCCGCTTCGTAGTAGATCCCGTCGCCGTGCAGGGCGTGGCTCTCCATTCCGGACCCGACGCAGCAGGTGAAGCTCCGCTCCATGTTCTGGTATTCGCGGGCGACGCCCTGGCCCACCGGGACCATGTAGCAGGTCGTGCCGTCGGCGGGATCCATGGAGCCGAGGATGTGGTTGAACAGGGCCCGCTCGTGGAAGTCGGCGTAGCGGACCTGGGGGTCAAGGGCGAAGAGCGTCCGGGTCATTTTGATCATGTTGTAGACGTTGCAGGTCTCGGCCGTGCGGCCCTCGATCATGTCGTTCAGGACGTCAGGCTCCCCGAAGTACTCGTTCCGGCCGTGCCCGCCCGTCGCGAAGCTGTGGTGGAGGGCCACCCGCTCCCAGAAGAACGTCGCCGCGGCCCGGTCGTCCGGGTCCCCGGTGTGAAGGTAGCGGGCCAGGGTCCCGATCATCTTGGGGACGAGCGTGTTGCCGTGCTTGCCCCGCAGGATGTCCTCGCCCCGGGCTAAGGGCTCGACGACGGCCCGGTGCCGGAAGCGGCCGGCCAGTTCGAGCCAGCGATCGTCCCCGGTGTCGGCGGCGAGGTCGACTAGGACCTCGTTCATTCCCCCGAATTCCGTGCCCAGCATCTTCTGGATCTGGGCGTCGTCGAGGCCGGCCAGGACGGATCCCGCCCAGGCGGCGAAGCGGGTCTCGACCTCCAGGGCGGCGCGGTTCCCCGCGTGACGATAGGCGTCGCGCAGCCCGGCGAAGATCTTGTGCTGGACGTACCAGGGCGACCACATGCCGTTGAGGTCAAAGCCGGCCGAGCGGATGTCGCCTGCCGCGACCTGGGCGTAAAGGGCCTTGCCGGGCGTGCCCTCGCGGTCGGTCTGGGCGCCGATGTAGCCGTCGCCGTGGGCCTCCTGGACGGCCTCGAGCTCGGAGACGAGAGCGTCGGCCCGGTCCTTGAACCGGGGATCGCCCGTGGCCGCGTACATCAGGCTGACCCCGGAGAGGTAGTGCCCGGCGACGTGGCCGGTCAGCTGGCGCTCCGGGCCGTCCCATCCGTTGTAGCCTTCGGCCTTGGGCTCGAGGCCGGCGGCGGCGCGCAGGAAGGCCATCATCCGGTCGACGGAGAGCGAGAGCAGGTAGAACCCGTTCAGGTCCTGGGCCCGCTTCAGCGGCCCGCCGGTCAGGCGGACGTCCTCGAGGGGGAGCGGCCGCGCCTTCAACGGGACCGCGGGTTTGCCGGGTCCGCAGCCCGCCGCGGCGGTCAGGGCCAGGGCGATGGTGAGGCATGCCAGGGTCTGGA
>DSDX01000280.1 GCA_011048485.1 Candidatus Aminicenantota bacterium
CCCTCGGTGAGGGGCTCGCTGACATAGACGAGGACGTCGGGACGGGAGGAGGCGAAGCGCTGGTCCTCGACGAAGTAATCCCGATTGTAAGGGATGTCAGGCGTGAGGCTGTAGGGGACGGGCTTGGCCGGATCGCTCACGAATTCGTCGTATTCCGTTCGGGGCGGCGGTGATTCCCCTGCGGATGCGAGACGGCCTTGTTCGGAGAAGACGAACTTGCGCCGCTCGGCCCGGACCGGCGGCCAGGATTCGTAAGACTCCCACGCGTCGATGCCCGTGTCGTAGACCAAGGCTTCGGGCGGTGCGGGTGTCGCCACCCCCCTCAAATGAGCTTCGAAGAAGGGGAACTCGACCTTCTCCATGTAGAAGGCGCTGGTTCCGTCGTAGGAGAAAGGGCCCCGCTTCTCGTTCCTCCCGTAGGTTTGGTTCCAGGCGCTGTGCATCCAGGGCCCCATGGTCAGGGTGTTTTGGATCCCGGGGTTGTGCTTCTCGATGGTCTTGTAGGTCCTAAGCGTCCCGAGCAGGTCCTCGCCGTCGTACCACCCGCCGACGACCATGACGGCCGGTTTGATGCCGAGCAGGTGCCGGTAGATCGAACGCGATTGCCAGTAGCTGTCGTAGGTCTCGTGGGCCATGGCCTCGTCCCATATGCCGTTCGGCTCCTTGAACATCGCCGCCGTGATGTTGTCGAGCGGGCCGAGGTTGAGGAAGAAATCGTACCCGTCGGGCGTGCCGTAGGGGAACGACCGGCCGTGGAAGGGCGCCGGCTCGTCCCGGTTGACCCAGATGCCGTAGGAGTAGCCGGCGTAGTGGGACAGATAGAAAGCCCCGTTGTGGTGGCCGTCGTCGCCCAGGAAAAGGTCTCCCATGGGCGCCTGAATGGAGACGGCCTTGACGGCCGGATGGGCGCCGATCGCGGCCATGGCGGCCGTGAACCCGGGATAGGAGCTGCCCCAGACGCCGACCCTGCCGTTGTGGTTGGGCACGTTCGCAAGGAGCCATTCGACGGTGTCGTAGGCGTCGCTGCTCTCGTCGACGTCGGAAGGGGTCTTCTTGTCGGCGATGTAAGGAGCCAGGAAATCGAACGAGCCCTCGGACCGGGCGCGGCCGCGGATGTCCTGATAAACGAGGATGTATCCCGCCTTGGCGAAGAAGAGCGAAGGCAGGACGGAGGCCCTGTAGACGTCGTCGTAGGGTTCGATCCCGTAGGGGTCCCGGAAGATGAGGATGGGGTGGGTTTCGGAGGTGTCGAGGGGGCTGTAGACGTGGGTCATGAGGCGGACGCCGTCGCGCATGGGGACAAGGTGCTGGGACTTTTGATATTGGCGCTCGATATAGCCCAGGCGGTCGGAGCGCGAGTAGGGGTCGGCCTCTGGGTCGTTGAAACCCCTGAGCTTGTATGCCCGCGTGTCCAGCCGGGTTTTCTCGTTGACGACGTGATACCGGCTATAGGCGCCGCTATCGTCCTGTTCGAAGGTCAGAAAAAAGACGCCGTTCCGCTCCGAGGTCGTCGTGAATCGATAAGGCTCGCCTTCGACGGCGTTCCAGACCGAAACCGTTCCGTCGCCGTCTGTGAGAGTGCGAAGGACGCCGTCCTTGAAATAGACTTGCTGGATGATGATCTTGGACTCATCGAGCTTCACTTGGTAGACGCCCTCGATCTCCGGATGCTCGCGGACGATCGCCCCGCTCGTGTCTTGAAGAAACGACGGGCTCGGCGACAGAAGAACGACGAGGAGACCCAATCCCGCGGCGGCTAGAGAACGGATCTTTGGATTGCGCATTTTACTCATCCCTACTCGAACAGACGAAGAGGGCGGCCGGATTGTTCCCTTTCCGTCCTTCTCCGGGGTGGCTGGGCCCAGCTTCAAGCCGGGGGTCCGGGCATCGCCGGTGCGATTCCCGCCGTTTTGGCTATAATGGGGGCGCCCATGAAAGCCGAAGCCGCCTTCCTGCGGTTCCATCTCCGTGTCGGCGCCAGGCTGGCCGGGCGCATCCTGGCGCCCGCCCTGGCGACCGTCCTCTTCCTCTTCTATGTTCTGAGGCCCGAGTTCGTGCTCGCTCTCGCCCGCGGCCTTTTTATCGAGGGCAGTCCGGTCGAGTCGGGCCTGGTGGGCGCGCTTCTCCTCCTGGGGATGGCCCGCGCCGTCGTGCCCAGGATCGCCGCCGGGCGCGCCGGGTGGGCCCGCTCCCTCCCCGCGGACGGGCGCGTGCTCCGGGCCATGGAGACATTATCCTCGGTCGTCGCGGAGATCCCGCTCCTGGCCGTGCTGGGAGGGCTGGCCTGGGCCGTCGCGGGTCCGCGTCCGGGTCCGGCCGCGCTCCGAGTGGCCGGGCTTCTCGTCGGCGCCGCCGCGGCCGGTCTGCTGTATCTGCAGGGGCCGTCTCCGTTCAAAGCCAAGATCTGGCCGGCTGTCGCATGCTTCCTCTCGTTCTCGGGCAACGGCCTGGTCTTGCTGGTCGCTGTCGCCGCGCTGATCCTGGCGCTGGTCGGGCCCGCGGTCGCGGCGAAGCCGCGTGGACGGCGGCAGTCGCGGCGCCGTTTGCCCTCGGCTCTCTTCTTCTTCGGTCACTCGCTCCGCGCGGTCGGTTTTCGTTTGGCCCTAGGCTACCTTCCGGCGTCGGCGGTCCTGGCCGCGTGCCGGCTCTTCCTCGCGAACAACGAGCTCGCGGCGGATCAGGCCTTCGCCATCGCTCTCTTCGGCCTGACCTTGGGGCCGGCGGTCTTTGTTGGCTTGGAAGCCAATGCTTTGGCCGCGCGCCGTCCGGCCTGGCCCTGGCTCCGGTCGCTTCCCCTCTCCGCGGCGGCGCGCGTCCGCGCCGACGCCCTTTTCCTCGGTTTTGGCGCCCTGCCCCTTGCGGCCGCAGGCCTGGCCTTCCTCGGCCGCCCCGCACGCGACGCCGCGTTCCTCGCCGGTCCAATGGCTTGGATCGTCATCCGCGGCGCCGGGGCCATGCGCGGGCCGGGCGAGAGGCGGTTCGGCGTCGTGGGACTGGTTTTCATCGAGGGGGCGGTGCTCGCGGCGGGCGTGGCCGTCCTGCCGTGGATCTCCTGGGTCCTCGCCGCCGCGACGCCCCTGGCCTCTATTTGGGCGCGGAACGCCGAGCGCCGGGTCAAGCCTACCGCCTGGGTCGAGCGGCATCACCTCAGCGCCGGCGACCCACTTTCTTGGAGCGCCTCATGATGATCTTCGAGAACGTCGCCTTCGGCTATGATCCGGAACGGGCCGTGATTAAAAAAGCGGGCTTCACGTTGGCCCCGGGACTGTGCCTGCTCCTCGGTCCCAACGGCTGCGGCAAGAGCACGCTGCTCAAGCTGGCCGCCGGTGTCGAGCGCCCGGACGAGGGCCGCATCCTCGTTGAAGGCGCCGACCTGTGGAAGGATGAGGCCCGAGCCCGACGAGCCCTAGCCTATCTGCCGGAGTTCCCGGATATCACGCCGTACGCGGCGGTCCGGGACGTGATGCGACTGGTCTGCCGGCTGCGCGGCGAGCCCGACGAGGCGGGAGATCGGGCCTTGGGGACGTTCGGGCTGACGGATGACGCCGGGCGCTCGGTCCGCGAGCTCTCCTCGGGGCAGCGCAAAAGGGCCCTTTTCGCCGCGGCCTTCATTGGACGCCCGGCCCACATCCTGCTCGACGAGCCGCTCGACGCGCTGGACCGCCAAGTCGCCGATGACGTCCTGGCTTGGGTCCGGCTGAGATTGGCCGACGGAGCGACCCTGGCCGTCGTCTCCCACGCCATCGAACCGTTCGTGGACCTTGCCACCGTGGCGCTGACGGTGCGGGAAGGCCTGGTCGAAAAGCATGAGACGCTTCCCCGTTCGCCCCGGGACCGGTTCCGTCTCCTCGATGCGCTGGCCCGCGGC
>DSDX01000098.1 GCA_011048485.1 Candidatus Aminicenantota bacterium
GACCGGGACGGCGTGAAAAATCACCGCAGCGAACGGAGGCGACACCTGAGGTCCCCCGGCCGCGCTTAAGCCTTGAGTCAGCAGGGGAATCTCCATATAATGTCCCCCGCCATGCGCCGCCCGGCGTCGTCTTCCGCGAAAGGACGTTAGCCATGCAGCTCGCCCCGCTCGACTGGGTCATCATCGTCGTCTCCCTGTCCATCTGCTTCATCCCCGCCCTCTACTACCGCAAGCGGTCCGGCCAGAACACCGCCGAGTTCTTCGCCTCGGGCCGGGCCGTGCCCTGGTGGCTGGCCGGGCTGTCCATGGTGGCCACGACCTTCAGCTCGGACACGCCCAACCTGGTCACGGACATCGTCCGCCGCAACGGCGTCGCCGGCAACTGGGTCTGGTGGGCCTTCACCCTGACCGGCCTGGCCACGGTCTTCTTCTACGCCCGGCTGTGGCGGCGCTCCGAGGTCCTGACCGACCTCGAGTTCTACGAGCTCCGCTACTCCGGCAAGGCGGCCGGCTTCGTTCGCGGCTTCCGCTCGGTCTACCTGGGCTTCCTCTTCAACTGCATCATCATGGCCACGGTCAACCTGGCCGCCTGCAAGATCGCCGCCATCCTGTTCGGCCTGAGCCGCTGGGAGACGCTCCTCGTCGTCGGCCTGCTCAACGTCGTCTTCGCCGCGGTCACCGGCCTCTGGGGCGTGCTCATCATCGACATGATCCAGTTCTTCACCATGATGACGGCCGTCGTCGCCACGGCCTACTTCGCCGTCCGCCACGTCGGCGGCCTCGACGCCATGGTCACCAAGGTCTCGGCCATGACCGGCCCGGGCGGCATCAACTTCCTGAGCATGCTGCCGAACTTCAGGAGCAACTGGGACTTGGCCATCGCCATCTTCATCATGCCCCTGGCCGTCCAGTGGTGGGCCGTCTGGTACCCCGGCGCCGAGCCGGGCGGCGGCAGCTACATCGCCCAGCGCATGCTAGCCTCGAAGTCCGAGAAGGACTCGCTCGGGGCCGTCCTCTTCTTCAACCTCGCCCACTACGTCCTGCGGCCCTGGCCCTGGATCCTGGTCGCCCTGTGCTCGCTCATCGTCTTCCCCAATCTCGCCGACATCCAGAAGGCCTTCCCCGCGCTCGACCCGAGCCTGCTCGGCCACGACATCGCCTACCCGGCCATGATGATGTTCCTGCCGGTCGGCTTCCTCGGCCTCATGGTCGGCGGGCTCATCGCCGCCAACTCCTCGACCAACCTGACCCACCTCAACTGGGGCGCGTCCTACCTCGTCCACGATTTCTACCGCCGCTTCATCAACCCGACGGCCACGGAGAAGCACTACGTCCTGGTCGGGCGGCTGGCCACGGTCCTGCTTTTCTTCTCGGCCGGGGCCATGGTCTTCGTCCTGGACACGGCCAAGGACTCGTTCGACATCATCCTCCAGGTCGGGGCCGGGACGGGCCTGCTCTATCTCGTCCGCTGGTTCTGGTGGCGGGTCAACGCCTGGTGCGAGGTCAACGCCATGATCTCGTCGTTCGTCTTCTCGATCCTCCTCCTCGTCCTGCGCAAGTTCGGATTCAGCGTCCCCACGCACTACGCCCTCATCCTGACGGTCGTGGTGACGACGATCAGCTGGATGCTCACGGCCTACCTCGGCCCGCAGACCGACCGGACAACGCTCGTCGCGTTCTACAGGAAGGTCCGGCCGTTCGGGCCGGGCTGGAGGGCCGTCCGTAGGGAGGCGGGCATCGGCGAGGCCGAGTCCAAGGCCAGGGGGACGCACGAGAGCTTCCCGCTGGCCCTCGTCGGCTGGGTCTCCGGGTCCCTGACGGTCTGGTCGGCCCTGTTCACGGTCGGCAACGTGCTCTACGGACGCTGGATCTACGCCGGCGTCCTCTTCGCCGTCTTCGCCGCCAGCGGCCTCGTCCTGATCAAGGTCGTCAACCGGCTCTGGACGAAAGTCAGGAGAGGGGAGGACATGCCGCTCGGGGCGTGAGCCTCGGCCCGCGCCTGCGGGATCACTTCGTGGCCGGGGCCAGCCGCCGGACCTCCTCGAACCAGCTCTGGACGAGGACCAAGCTGGTGATGGGCCGGGAATCGAAAGCCGCCAGATCCACCCTTCGAGGACACAGAAGCTTCCGGCCGTCCCTCGAGACGTCCCATGTCCGGGCCGGCGTCCCCGTCCTGAGGCCCGCCAGGCGCGTCAATCGCCGGGGCTTGCTAGCCGCGAACCCGCCGCGCGTCTCGATGTCGACCGCCCAAACGTCATGAACGTGAGTATCATCCTCTCTCCCATACGTGTAGAACAACCTCCTCCCGTCGGGCGCCCATACGGGCATGCTTCCCCCCTGGTGGGAGATCTGCCAACGGCCCCGCCCCTCGGGAAAAGGCCGGACGTAGACTTCCCGGCGGCCCGATTCGTCCGTGACGTAAGCGAGCCATTTCCCGTCCGGGGAGAACTCCGGGTAGGCCTCGAAGAGGCGGGAATCGAGGAACGGCCGGACCGAGAGGTCCCGCATGTCGAGAAAGTAGATGTCTCGGTCGTTCTCTTCGGTTTCCTCCACGAACGCCAGCGTCCCGCCGTCCGGGGTGAAGGATGAGGGGTACTGGGGGTTTTCGCTCGTCGTCAACCGCTCCATCGGGGCGCTGCCATCGACCGGCTGCGAGAAAAGATTGGGGACGCCCGCCTCGACCCAATCGAACACCAGCCGCGTTCCGTCCGGCGTCCACTGGGGGAACTCGGCCATCCCCCCGGACGTCAGCTTGGTGTCGGTGCCGCGGTCGAGGTCGCGGATCCAGACCTCGAATTCCATCCCGAGAAGCGCATAGGCGATCCGGCGGCCCGAGGGCGAGATCCGGGCGGCGAAGAAGGGCGCGGGAGACGACGTGAGCGGTTCGACCCCGCCGCCCAGGTCCAGCCAAACGAGCGAGACCCGCCGGTCCTGTTCGATCCCGCCCTCCGCGTAGACCAAGGACCCGGAGGGCGAGACCGAGAACTGTCCGGCGCCGGTCTCATAGCGGGAATTCGTCGAGTGCATGGCCTGGGAGACGTTGGCAACGGCCGGAACGGGCGAACCGGCGAGTTCAAGCCGTTCCAGGTCGAACGGGACCGTCATCAGCGTCCCCCGGCGGAGGAACGCCAAGTGGCCGGTCCCGGCCAGGCGGGCGTCCGCCCCGTCTTCCAGAAGCTCGCGCCAGCGGCCCGTCTCGAGGTCCAGGACGGCAAGGCGCGGTTTCGGGTCCCAAGCGTGACGCGTGATCGTGAACAGCACGCGCTTGCTTCCGGGAAGGACATGGGGGAGGCGGTGGGAATACTCGCTTTTGTCCCTGTCCGGCTCGGTCAGGGCGACCGGCTCCCCTCCGTCCGCCGAGATCGCGAAGAGCCCGGCCTCCCGGTTCGGGCTGAAGACGATCCGGCCATCGTCTCCCCAGCTGAAACCGAAGGGCCAGGTCATCTCGCAGAGAGTGACCGGAAGCCCGCCCTCGACAGGCACCTTCTTCAGGGCCCCGTCCGCCCAGAAGCCGATCCACTCGTCGTCGGGCGACAGGAAAGGCATGACGGCGCCGTCGGTCCCGGCCACCGGGTCGGCTTCGAGGCGACCCAATCGCCTCAAGTAGATCCGGGAGATCCCCGGGGTCTCGGCTTCCCGGGGGATGGCGCTATAAACGACAAAATCGCCTTTTCCCGAGAGGGCGCATTCGGTCCTTGTCGGGCTATTGATCACGAAATCTCGGCCTCCGAGGCGCCGGCCCGGCCCCACATCGATCGAGGTGATCACGGGGCCGTGGGCGGCAAGCGAGGTCATGGCTTCGCGATGACGAAAAACGAGCGGTCCGACAAGGACGCCGAGAATGAGAGC
>DSDX01000337.1 GCA_011048485.1 Candidatus Aminicenantota bacterium
GATGAGGCCGATATACGCGTCCTTGACCAGCGCTCCCGCGACGTAAGACACATAGGCCTTGGCATGTCCCTGTATCGGGATGGAGAGCGGCTCCCTCAACACCAGGTCGCAGATGACCATGCGGCCCCCGGGGCTGAGGACGCGGAAGGCCTCCCGGAAGACGCACGGCTTGTCCGCCGACAGGTTGATGACGCAGTTGGAGATGATGACGTCGACGGCGTTGTCGGGGACCGGTAGGTTCTCGATCTCGCCAACCCTGAATTCGACGTTCCCGACCCCGCTCCTCCGGGCGCTGGCCCGGGCCCGGGCGACCGTCTCGGGGGCCCTGTCGACGCCGATGACTCCGCCGCCGGGGCCGACCTTGGCCGCCGCGAGGAAGCTGTCGATGCCGGCCCCCGAACCCAGGTCCAGAACGGCCTCGTCCGGCTTCAAGCCGGCCAGGGCGGCCGGATTCCCGCACCCCCAGCCGAGATAGGCGTCCTCGGGGATGGCCGCGAGCTCCTCGGGCGTGTAGCCGAACACGAGGCCGGCCCGGCCTGGCCCCGGCCCGGGCTGTTTCCTGTCGTCCTTGCCCCCGAAGCGCACGCCCTTTCCTCTGAGGCGAACTCAGTTGGCCATCTTGACGGCGGCCAGGATCTTCATCGTCTCGACGTCTTTCGCTTTCCGGACCTCGAGGCGGACGCCGCGGCCCTCGCCGTAGACGGGCGCCTTGTCGATCGCTTTCAGGACCGCCGGGGGCAGCTTGGCCGTCCGGGCCGCTTCAGTCGCCTTTCCCCCGAAAACATAAGCGCATACGAAGTGCCCGTCGCCAGGGAGAAGGTAGAGGATCGTCCGCTTCTTCCGCTTGAGCCGGAGGGCCCAGGACTTGTAGAAGGTCCATTCCCGGTTGAGGGGGCCGTATTCGGCGTCGAGGCCGTCGATGAGCTTGTCCCAGAGGCGCTTGGCGTCCCCCAGGGCCCGGGCCAGGATCTTGTCGGTCGGCTTCTTGGCCTTGTCATCGAAACTCATGGGCCCATTATAAGCCTTGCCATCGCCGCCGCAAATGTCGAATAATGGCCGGAGGATGGAAGACATCTCCCGGGGCGGAAGAGAAAGCCCCCTTCCCGATACGTCCGTCCTTTTCGGGATCGATGCGGGGGCGCTTTTCACCAAAGTCGTGGGCCTGGATCACGCCGGCCGGCGCGCATTCCACGACAAGTGGCCCTGCGGAGAAGATGCTCGCCTCCGCCTGGAGCGGCTCCTGACTTGGGGCCGGTCCGTGAACGCCCGGTTCGGCTCCGCAGGCGAGGCCTTCCCCAGAAACGGATGCCGCGGCTATGACCCGGTCGTCTGCCTGAGGGCGGCCGCGCGTTCCTACTATCCCCAGGCCCGTAACATCCTGGAAGTCGGGGCAAGCCATTTAACGCTTGTCCGACTCGACGGCAAGGGGCGCGTCGCCTCGGTCCACGGGAATTCACTTTGCGCCGCGGGAACGGGCTCGTTTCTCGATGCCCAAGCGGCCCGGATGGGCATCGCTTACGACGAGCCCCTGGCCAAGGAGAGGCTGGCGGATCCGCCTTCGATCGCGACGCGCTGCGCCGTTTTCGCCAAGAGCGATCTCATCTACCGTCAGCAGGAAGGCTTTTCCCGGCAGGCTCTATGGTCCGGCCTGTGCCGGGGGCTGGCGGACAGCCTTCTTCATGCCCTCACTCGGGGCCGTTCGCTGGCGGGCACGACGGTGCTCTGCGGCGGGGTGGCTCTGAACGCCACCCTGGTTGAA
This sequence comes from Candidatus Aminicenantota bacterium, assembly GCA_011048485.1. Classification (GTDB taxonomy): domain Bacteria; phylum Acidobacteriota; class Aminicenantia; order Aminicenantales; family Saccharicenantaceae; genus RBG-16-66-30. Next base: position 1,760 of record DSDX01000337.1, read on the forward strand.
TGGCTCCGAGTGCGTTTGGCCGAGCATTCGGCCGACTCCAATCTCGTCATCATGCCTCGCCCCGAATACGCGGCCGCGCTGGGCGCCGCCCTTCTCGCCGGGGCCGGAGAGCCCGCCCCGCGGACCGCCGTGGGCCCTGATGCCGCGCCGGGCCGGAAAAGGAGGCCGGAGCTGAGGCTCGACCTCTCGAAGCATCCCGGTCCCAAACAGCGCCGCCCGAAGCGGGACGACACGGGAAACGAGGTCACCATGCATGAGGCGGCCTCAGGCCTTCACGGCCGTGGCGATATCGATGTCTTTCTAGGCCTCGATATCGGATCGACGAGCACCAAGCTCGTCCTCGTCGACATCGCCGGACGCGTTATCACGGACATCTATCGTCCGACCGGTGCGGACCCGCTCGAGGCCGTATGGAAGCTGTTCAGGGCCGTGCGGACCGTCTCCCGGGACTTGGACGTCCGCTTCGCCGTTCGCAGGGCGGCCACGACCGGCAGCGGACGCAAGCTCGTCGGAACGCTCGTCGGGGCGGACCTCGTCGTCAACGAGATCACGGCCCATGTCATGGGGGCCGTGCGGACCGATCCATCCGTCGAGACGATCTTCGAGATCGGCGGACAGGATGCCAAATACATGGCCATCAGAGACGGTGGCATCGTCGACGCGAACATGAACTACGTCTGCGCCGCGGGGACGGGCTCCTTTGTCGAGGAGCAGGCCTCGCGGCTCGGTTACACCATCGACGAGATCGGGGACGCCGCGCTCGGAACGTCTCCGCCCTACACCAGCAACCGGTGCACGGTCTTCATGGAACAGGACATCATGGACCTCGTGGCCAAGGGCGCGACCCGGCGCGAAGCGGCCGGCGCGGTCATGTATTCGGTCATCGACAATTATCTCGCCCAGGTCGTCGGGCCGCGGCCCGTGAGCTCCCCCCGTGTCTTCTTTCAGGGCGCCACGGCCCGGAACCGTGGCCTCGTCGCCGCCCTCGAGCAGACGCTCGGCATGGAGGTTGTCGTCTCCCCGCTCTGCCACGTCCTCGGCGCATATGGGGCGGCGCTCCTGGCCACGGGTTCGGCGGGGGAGGGACGGTCCCGCTTCCGGGGCTTCGATCTGGGCGATCGGGACGTCATCGTGCGCGAATACGAATGCGGCCTCTGCGATAACCGCTGCCGCCTGTCCCGGGCGGAGATCGAGGGCGAGGAGGAACGCCCCGTGTGGGGCATGAAATGCGGGCGGGATGTCGGGGACCTGCGTCGGCGCGACCTCAAGGAGTACGCCCTCTTCGAACGAGCGGCGCGCCTGGGCCTTCCTTCCGAGCCGGGGCCGGGCGCCGCTACCGCCGGACGGCCGATCATCAGGATCCCACGGGCCCTGACCATGTATGCCGATCATCCGTTCTGGCTGGCCTTCTTCGACGCCCTCGGCGTCTCCGTCGAGCTCGGCCCGGCCGCTTCCCGCCGGAGCCTCGACCTCGGCCGGACGTTCTCGGGTCCCGACTTCTGTCTTCCGCTCAAGGCCGCCGTGGGCCAGGTCGCCGAGCTGCTCGGTCGCGACGACGGAGCGCCCGTCTTCGTGCCCTTCTTCCTCGCCGACTACGCCTCCCCCCGCTTCAGCCATTCCCGACTTTGTCCCTACGTCGAGGCCCTCCCGGCCATGGCCCGGGCCGCCCTGGGGGGCAATGGGCTCGACCTCCGTCGACTCATCTCGCCGATCGTCGATCTCCGCCACGACGATGGGACGAACGCGGCGGCCCTGGCCGAGGCTTTCAGCGCGGTATTCCGGATGGATTCGGCCGAGATCAAGCGGGCGCTCGGGCAGGCCCATAAGGCCCGGCGGAACCACGAATCGGGGCTCGTCGCGGGCGGCCGGGCCGCGCTCGAGAAGGCCCGCGCCGACGGTCGCCCGGCGATCGTCGTCGTCGGGCGTCCATATAGTCTCTTCGATCCCCTCCTCAACCACGACGTGCCTCGAACCCTCGCCCGATGCGGCGTCGAAGCGGTCCCGATGACCTGCCTCGAACACGATCCCCGGGGGCTCGCCGGCGAACTCACCAACCTCTTCTGGACCTATGGACAGC
>DSDX01000224.1 GCA_011048485.1 Candidatus Aminicenantota bacterium
GGTCGGGGGTCCGGGTGTGGCAGACGGTCACCGTGGCGTTGGCCCCTTCCCTCTTTTGGATGAGCATGGCGGCCAGCGGCTTGCCGACGATGTTGCTGCGGCCGCAGATGACGACGTGCCGGCCGTCCGGGCCGTAGCCCCCGCGGACGAGGAGCTGGACGACGCCGTAGGGCGTGCAGGGCAGCGGGCAGGGCTCTCCTCTCAGCATCTTGCCGACGTTGACCGGGTGGAAGCCGTCGACGTCCTTGTCCGGCGAGATGAGATTGATGACCTTTTCGGGACTGACGTACTTCGGCAGGGGCAACTGGACCAGGAAACCGTCGTAGCGGTCGTCCCGGTTGAGCGCGTCGACCTGCCGGAGGATCTCCTCCTCGGAGGACTCCGCGGGCATGCGGATGGTCGTCTCGAAGATGCCGATCTCCTCGGCCGCCCTGGCTTTGGCCGTGACATAGGACACCGAGGCCGGGTCCTCGCCGACCAGGACGACGGCCAGGCCGGGGACGCGCCCCTTCTCCTTGAGGAGGACCGCCCGATCCTTGAGCTCGGCCCGGATCTGGCTCGAAACCTCTTTTCCGCTGATGATCGTCGCCGGCATGCCGTTCTCCTTCGTGATCGTTCCGGATCTTCCCTACTTTAATCAAGAGGGCCCGGGCGGTCAAGACCGCGACAAGGCTTTCTTGGGAAGCGGCCGGCTGACTTGATGGCCGGGATGGCGGGGACCTCGGGCACGTTCGGTTCGGCCCGCGCGACCTCGAACACCGGGACCTTCTCCAAAACGCCTCGCCCCGAAGGCAGGAAGACGCTGTCGCCGGATGTTTCGCCCGACACGTCCAAACGGTCGCCCTTGGCGTATGGCGTGAGCTCCAGGGCCAGGAACAGGCGTTGTTTCAGGAAACGCGATTCGCAGTCCGCGAGATAGCCGTCCACGTAATCGCCGCCGGCCGTCCGGACGAACATCGCATCCGAAACGATGGTCATGGTCCGCCCCCTCGGGCCCGACCGGGACGGGAGCTCGGGAAGGACCCCGCCCGGGAGCGCGTCCGCGCCGATCTTCCAGACGACCAGGACATGGACCGGATGCCACCTCACGTATTTCCCGGTCTCCTCACGATAGGCGGCCGGTGAGGAGGCACCGAAGGGGCCTTCGACCGTGACCCGGCTCCCCCGCCCATAAGAACGATCCCGGGTGAAGAGAAAGAACTCGTCCCCCGTGCCGTCCAGCCGGGCCCAGTAACCGGGGACCTTGCAGGACGACAGGACGACCTCCGTGGGTCCGCTGGTCAGGACCATTCGACGGGCCCGGCTGCTCCAGCCCTCGGTGTGTCCGCTGCGGCAGCCGGACAAGGCGAGAGCCAAGACCAAGGCGAGGGGTAATCTCAGGACGCGAAGGGCGTTCATGCTCAAGCGTCCTCCGGGAATCCGATCATGGCCGGCTCCGGCTCCTCCTCGTAGATCAGGGGGTTGTCCTTCAGGAAGCGGGCGCTCTTGAGCTCCGAGAAAGCTCCCAGGGCGGCCGCCGTCGCGAGAAAGGCCCAGAAACGGACGGGATGTCCCAAAAGCGACTTTTCCAGGCCGGAGAGAGCGGCCAGGAGCGCAAAAAGGCCGAAAAGATACGGCACGCCCCGGGTCTGGAGCTGGAGCTTGCCGGGCACGTGCGTGCTGGCGAAAGGGATCTTGCGGTAGCGATAGAAGAGGGCTTCGATCCCGAGTCCGGCGACGGCCAGACAGAAGATCGCGTGGCGCGCGGCGGCGCCGGCGGCCTTCCAGAGCCAGAGGTGGGCGAGGAAGATCAGGGCCACGAGCGGGAGGATCCAGAAGACGAAGATCGCCTTCTTCAGGCCCGTGACGTAGCGGGACCTCGCCGCCGACTCCGTCACCCGGAAGACCCAGTTGCTCTCGAGTGCGACGGGGATATCGACGACGGCGCGCAGGCCGATCAAAAGGACGAAGACCACCAGGAGCGATTGGGCCAGGAAATAGGCGTTGGCCGGGTCCAGCGATTGCAGGCTACGCCGGCTGGCGACGATCGACAGAATCACCATGGCGGCCCCGACGGCCAAACCGTTGGCGAGGACGGTCCGGTGCTTGGGATTCGACCGGATCGTCCTCGAGAAGAACATCCCGACGGCCCTTTCCTCCGGGCTCCGGAGCACGAGCCGTTGGACCAAGCCGGCGACGCCTTCCCGGAACCGGCCCAGGGGACGTCCCCGCTTGGCCGACTCCAGGGTCCTGCGGAAGTGCCTGACGTAGCTCAAGGCGCAGGCCAGGCCGAAGGCAGCGAACGACAGCCCCAGGGCCCGCCCGGCCGTCCGGGAAAGGGCCGTGAAGGCCGGGTCCTCCGACCCCAAGAGGACCTCGTAGAGCCCGACGAACCAGAGGGACGGCAGGCGGAAGAAGAGCGGCGAGCCGTGGTCCTTGAGCTTGGCCAGGGAGCGCACCGCGCCGCTCAGGCTCCCGGGCTCGACGAGGACCGCCAGAAGGAGGAAGACGAGGAGCCCGATCAGGACGAACCGCACCAGGGTCGAGACGCGCCGGTAGAGGGCCGGTGGCAGGAGGGCCATGACCAGGAAATTGACGAAGACGCAAGCGAAGAAGACCGAGAAACAGGCCGCGAAGGCGCTCACGAGATGGGCCAGGACATGGCGGGCCAGGAAGACGACGCTCGACGACCGCCACTGGGCCAGGAAGAGGGCGAACGAGACCGAGGAGAGGCTGTTCATGGCCACAGAGAAGAGCCCGATGAAGGCGACGAAGGAGGCCAGCTTGGCGGCGAAGAGGGTCCTCAGCCGGACCGGCAGCGGCGTGAGGTTGACGAAATCCCGGCGGTCCGGGAAGAGCATCTCCCATTCGATGAGCGTGGCGATGCCGAAGAGGATCATCACCAGGAGAAAGACGTAGTTCTTGTCCTGCCAGGAGATGTTGGCGTCCGGGGAGAACTCGTACTTGAAGAAGACGAGGAAATAGGAGCTCCAGCCGACGATGGCCGCCAGGATGGCCAGGACGGCGGCGAGCCGGGCCTTCATCTGGTCCTCGAAGTCCACGATATCGTTACGGAAGAGGCGCTCGAAGAAGTGCTTGGTCAGGATGCCGAGCTGTCCCAGCTCGTCCCGGACAGCGAGGACGCGGGAGGCGGCGGCCACGGTCAGCCCCCCGCTTTCATCGCGCCGACGAGGCGGTCCGCGGCCAGACCGGTGTCCTCGTGGATGACCAGCTGGCCGAAGATGTCGGCCAGGGACGGGAGATGCATGAGCGTCCGCAGGTTGGCCACGGAATCGTCGGCAGCGACCCGGCCCTGGTGCAGGATGATGACCCGCGAGCAGACCTGTTCGGTGACCTCGAGCACGTGGGAGGAGTAGATGATGATCTTGCCTTCGCCGGCCAGCCTCCGGATCAGGTCGCGGATGACCAGGCCGGTCGTGACGTCCAGTCCCGAGAGCGGCTCGTCGAGGAGAAGGACGCCGGGATCGTGGAGCAGGGCGGCCGCGATCAGGACCTTCTGCTTCATGCCCTTCGAGAAGGACGCCAGCGGGCCGTCCATGTCGTGACGCAGGCCGAAAACGTCCATGAACTCGACGATCCTGGCTTTGAGCGCCCTGTCCGGCAGGCGCCGGAGCCGGCCGACCATCGTCAGATAGTCCAGAGCGCTGAGATGCGGGTAGATCTCCGATTGCTCCGGGACGTACCCGAGGCGTTCCTTGAAGGCTTGGATGTCCCGCCGGATCGCGCGCCCCTCGAAGAGGATCTCGCCGCGGGTCGGCTCGAGCAGCCCGGCCAGCATCCGGATGGTCGTGGTCTTGCCCGCCCCGTTGGGCCCGAGGTAACCCAGGAC
>DSDX01000126.1 GCA_011048485.1 Candidatus Aminicenantota bacterium
GTCGCCATCGGGCACAAGGGCCTCGAGTGGCTCGAGGCGCGGTTCTTCGGCCGGGCCGTCCACGGCAGCGTGCGCGAGCAAGGCGTCGACGCCATCGCCGCTGCGGCCCAGTTCGTCGGCCTCGTCGAGACGGACCTCATCCCCGGGTTCGAAGCGCGGCGCGACCCCGTCCTGGGCCTTCCGGCCATCAACCTGGGCACGATCCGCGGCGGCCAGCAGCCCAGCATGGTCGCCGCCGAATGCCGCGTCCAGCTCGACCGCCGCTGGGTGACCACAGAGACGATCGAACAGGTCTTCGACGACCTCGAGCGGCTCCTGGACCGGGTCCGCGCGGCCCGGCCCGGCCTCAGGACCGAGCTCGCCCGCATGCCCGAGGGCATGGCCACGATGCTCCACGGCCCGCTGGTCATCGACCGGGAGCACGCCCTCGTCCGCGCCGCCCTGGGCGCTTTCGGGGACGCGGGCCGGCCCGCCCCGCCGACGACCGTCTTCCCGGCCTGGACCGACGGGGCCCTCCTCTCGCGCGAGGCCGGCATCCCGACGCTCATCTGGGGACCGGGTGAGCTGGCGCTGGCCCACTCGGCGGAGGAGAGCGTCCCCGCCGAGGAGATCTTCCTGGCGGCGCGCCTCTACGCCGCCGCCGCCCGTCGCTTCACGGCGGCCCGCCGCTAGCATGAAGGCCCGGGTCCCCCACACCTACGTCCTTCTCGTCGGCCTCATCGCCCTGGCCGCGGTCTCGACCTGGATCATCCCGGCCGGGAGCTACGACCGCGTCGTCGAGCGGGGCCGGGAGGTGGTCGCCCCCCTGTCCTATCACCGGGTCGAGGCCAGGCCGGCCGGACCGGGCGCGTTCCTCCTGGCCTTCCCCCGCGGCCTGATCGAGATCGCCGACATCGTCTTTTACATCTTCGTCATCGGCGGCGCCTTCGGGGTCCTCCACGCCACCGGGGCCATCCAGGCCGGCGTCCGCTCGCTCGTCCGGCGCCTGGGGGAGCGAAAGGCCCTCATCGTGCCGCTCCTCACGGTCGTCTTCGCCGTGGGCGGCGGGACGATCGGCATCGCCGAGGAGACGCTCGTCTTTCTCCCGGCCCTCCTGCTCCTGGCCCGCTCGCTCGGCTACGACTCGCTCACAGCCGGCGGGATCGCCCTCGTCGGCGCCAACGCCGGGTTCGCCGCCGCCTTCATGAACCCCTTCACCGTCGGCGTGGCCCAGGGCATCGTCGGGCTGCCGCTCTTCTCGGGGCTGGGCTTCCGGCTCGGCCTGTGGGCGGTCATGACGGCCGTGACGGTCGCCTTCCTGGCCGGCCACGCCCGCCGGGTCGAGGCCCGGCCGGAGGCGAGCCCGATGCACGCGTTCGACCGGACGCGCGAACCCCTGGCCGACGCGGCCGAAGACGGGCCGGCCGGCACAAGGCAGGCGCTCGTCCTCGGCGCCCTGCTGGCCGCGCTGGTCCTGCTCGTCGCCGGCGCCCTCCGCTGGCGGTGGGGCATCCTCGAGCTGACCGGGCTCTTCTTCGGCCTCGGCCTGGCCGCGGGCCCGCTCGGCGGGCTCTCGCTCGACGGGACGGCCAAGGCCTTCGTGCGCGGCGCCGCCGACATCACCTACGCCGCCCTCATCGTCGGGCTGGCCCGCGGCGCGCTCGTCGTCCTGCGGGACGCCAACGTTCTCGACACCATCACCCACGCCATGGTCCAGGCCATCCGGGGCTGGTCGACCTGGCTGAGCGCCGTTGGCATCTACGGCGTCCAGAACCTGCTCAACTTCTTCGTACCCTCGGGCAGCGGCCAGGCGGCGGTCTCCATGCCCATCCTGGCCCCGCTCGGCGACCTCGTCGGCGTCACCCGCCAGACCAACGTCCTGGCCTACCAGCTCGGCAACGGGCTGACTAACGTCTTCGTCCCGACGCAGGGCTACTTCATGGCCGCCCTGGGCATCCTGCGCATTCCCTGGGCGACCTGGGTGCGCTGGCTCCTGCCTCTTCTCGCCGCTTGGCTGGCCATCGGGTGCGGCGCCGTCATCCTGGCCGCGCTCATCCGCCTCGGCCCGTTCTAGGATCAGCCGTCGGCCGGCTTGACATTCGCCATGGCGAGTGTGTAATATGAGTGTGTCATCAAGCGGGCCGGACGAGGAGCGAAAATGAGGATCAACGCCGTGCTCACGGACGATCTCCTGAAGAAGATCGACGAGGTCGCCGCCGAGCAGAAGAAGAGCCGCAGCCGTTTCATCCGCGAAGCGACCGAGAAATACATCGCCGAACACGAGCGCAAGAAAGAGGAGGACAGACGCCGCGCCGCCGTCGCCCGGGCGGTCCGGGCCCAGGACGCAGTCCGGGCTAAGGCCGGGAAGTGGAACGGCGCGGGCGAGATCCGGAAGTGGCGCGAGAAGGCCCGTTGAAGGCCTGCGTCATCGATTCCTCGGTCGCCGTCAAGTGGTTCTGCGAGGAGGCCGGCACGGCCGCGGCGCTCGTTCTGCGGGATGAAGCGTGCGCCGGCCGGCGCCGTCTGGCCGCCCCCGACCTATTATTCTACGAGATCGGCAACGCCCTGAGATACAACGCCCGCCTGGACGCCGAGGACGTGAAGCTGGCCCTCGCGTCCCTGCTCGACCTGGGGATCGATTTCCGGCCGCCCGGGGTCCGGCTCCTGTCCCGCGCCGTTGACCTCGCTTTCCGCTTTGGGATGACCGTGTACGACGGATGCTTCGTCGCGCTCGCCGGAGACATGGGCGCGCCGCTGATCACGGCGGATGAGAAGCTGGTAAATCAGAAGTCGGCCGGGCACCCGCGCGTCGTCCGTCTCTCCGATGCCCCGCCGTAAAAAGCGCCCAGCCGTCCGACTTCCCGTCGTCCGCGGCGACTAAACTCGCGGCCTCACTTCTCCTCGAGCGCCCGCCGCGCCGCCGAAACACTTTCGGGGGCGGCGTCATGTCCGGGCCGCGCGATCCCGGACGCGAAGGGAAGAGTCCATCTTCTCTCGCGGGTCCGGATCCCACGTCCCGCCGGCGCTTTCGCCGAGCGCCGTCGCCAAGAGCGTCTTGAGGCTCTCGCTCAGGCCGCCCGGAGGCTCCAACCCTCGCGATACGGTTTGCGGACGAGCGCCTCGGCCTCCGCGTTGTTGGTCACCCGCAGGTTGGCCGCGTCCCAGGCGATGCGCGCGTCCAGGCGCTTGGCCACGTTGCCGAGCAGGCAGATCTCGGTCAGCGGCCCGGAGTACTCGAAGGCCGCCCCGGCCTTCGTCCCGGCCTTGCAGGCCCGGACCCAGTCCATCTCGTGGGAGCCCTCGACGCGGGGGAGCGTCTCGGCGGGCCGGGCCGCCTCTCGCATCAGGCTTTCGGGGACGATCCGGGGCGAGTCGGCGTAGACGCCGCACATGATCGCGCCCTTGGCGCCTTTGAAGACGAGCCCGCCCTCCTCGGGCATCTTGCGGCCGTCCTCGAGCGCCTCGGGCCGCGGCGCCCGCGTCCCTTCGTACCAGGTCAGCTTGACCGGCGGCCGTCCGCCGCGGGCCGGGAAGCGGTAGGTGACGATGGCCGACAGGGGATGGGTCTCGGCGTTGAGGCCCAGGCTCGTCGCCTCGACCGTCTCAGGCGCGTCGAGCCCGAGCGCCCAGACCGCCGCGTCGAGCGTGTGGGCGCCCCGGTCGCCCATCATGCCCACCCCGAAGTCCCACCAGCATCGCCAGACGAGCGGGTGATAGGCCGGATGGTAGGGGCGCCAGGGCGCCGGGCCGATCCACGGGTCCCAGTCGAGCCGGGCCGGGACGGGCGGCGTGTCGGGCGGCCGCTCGCCCCACTTCGAGCTCCA
>DSDX01000359.1 GCA_011048485.1 Candidatus Aminicenantota bacterium
AGCTTCAACGGGCCGGCCAGGTCCTCGGCGTCGAACCAGCCGCCGACGAAGAGCGCGGCCGGCTTGATGTCCTTCATGTGCGGCACGAGCGATCGGGCCTGCCAGAACTCGTCGTAGTTCGGATGGTCCAGGTTGTAGGTCCAGTAGGGATTCTCGCCCTTGAAATACAGCTTCTCGGTGTTGGCCAGCGGCCCCATCCGGAGGAAGTAATCGTAGGCGTCGGGGACGCGCTCGATCCTGGCCATGCGCCTCGCGCCCGGCTGCTCCGGCCCGCCCTGCCGAGGTCCGAAGAAGCGGTAGAAGCCGAAGTTCGCCGCGAGATAGAAGGCCCCGTTGTGGAAGGCGTCGTCCCCGTCGGCGATGTCCCCGATGGGCGCCTGGGGCGAGGCCGCGGCCAGGGCCGGATGCGCGTCGATCATCCCGAAGGCGGCGAAGAACCCCCCGTACGAGACGCCCCAGATGCCGACCCGGCCGTTGTTCCCCGGCACGTTCTTGATCAGCCAATCGACGGTGTCATAGGTATCGGTCGCCTCGTCCGTGTCCTTGGGCCCGGCCAGCCGGGTCTTGTGGTAAGGAATGTCGTCGAACTCCCCCTCGGACATGTAGCGGCCCCGGACGTCCTGATAGGCGACGATGAATCCCTCTTCCGTGAACAGTTCCGACGGACCGAGCACCGGCCTGTAGTTGTCGGCGCCGTAAGGCCCGATGGAATAAGGCGTCCGCTGCAGCATGATCGGATAGGTCCGGCTTTTGTCCTTCGGGACGTAGACCGCGGTGAAGAGCTTGATCCCATCGCGCATCGGGATCTGGAACTCGTGCTTCACATAGTGCGACTTGGTGTATTCGAGCTGCGTCCGCGCGGCCTCGCTCGCCCCGCGCTCCTGGGCGACGACGGCGCCGCCGAGGGCGATCCCCAAGGCGAGAACGCCGGCCAGAGCGCCGACACGTCCGGCCGCCCTGATGCCCGTTCGCGCTGTCCATCCCTGACGGGGCTGGATCATCGATGGAAATCTCATGGCTGCCTCCCGGCTCATCTTCAAGGATCCGAAGGCCCGAGGATAGCCCCGGCCCGGCCCGCCGTCAAGGACCACCGCCGAACCGCACGGGTCCCCGAGGCGATCTCCTCTGCCCCCCCCTTCCCTCTCCCAAGGGGACCTTTAGGCCCGGCGGTCACATCGGCGCGCTTTAGGTTCCCAAATCGCGGGCTTTGGGTTACAATCATCCGTCCCGGCAAAACGACGACACAAGGAGGATCCTGACATGAAACGACACGAGAACCCGGCCGCTCTTGCGCCGGCTTTGGCCCTGGCCCTGGCCCTCGCCCTGGCCCTTCCGGGCCTGAGCCCGGCCGCCGAGGAAGAGGACAATTGCTCGAGCTTCCTGGTCACCAAGGGCGCCTCGACGGACGGCTCGGTCATGATCACCTACACCTGTGACGGGGAGTTCCTGCCCCATCTCGCCCGCCTTCCCGCCGCCGACCACGAGCCCGGGGCCGCCATCCCCATCCGCGGCCGGGACGGCAAGGTCCGCGGCCAGGTCAAGCAGGTCCCTCACACCTACGCCGTCGTCGGACTGATGAACGAGCACCAGCTGGCCATCGGCGAGACCACCTTCGGCGGCCGCTCCGAGCTCCGCAATCCCGACGGGCTCCTCAGCTACCCCCTGCTGATGGACCTGGCCCTGCAGCGGGCCAGGACGGCCCGGGAGGCCGTCAAGGTCATGGCCGACCTCGTCGCCGAATACGGCTACGCCAGCTCGGGCGAGACCTTCTCCATCGCCGACCCCGACGAGGCCTGGCTCATGGAGATGATCGGCCCCGGCCCGGGCGGCAAAGGCGCCCTCTGGGTCGCCCTCCGCGTCCCGGACGGCTACGTCTGCGGCCACGCCAATCAGTCCCGCATCGGGGAGCTCCCGCCCCAAGACCCGGCCAACTGCCTCTATGCGCCGAACGTCGTGTCGTTCGCCGAGGAGAAGGGCTACTACGACAAGCGGTCCGGGAAGCCCTTTAGCTACCGTTACGCCTACGATCCGCCCCAGCCCGCCTCCCTCCGCACCTGCGCCGCCCGGGTCTGGAGCATGTTCCGCCGCAGCGCCCCGTCGCTCGACCTCTCCGCCGACTTCCAGCGCGGCGTCCCGGGCGCCAAGCCCTACCCGTTATGGATCAAGCCCGACCGAAAGCTGTCGCTCCGCGACGTCATGGGCATCATGCGCGACCATTACGAGGGCACGCCGTACGACATGACCAAGGGCCTCGACGCCGGCCCCTTCGGCTGCCCCGTGCGGGCCCGCGACCTCACCTGGGAGGTCGACGGCGTCGCCTGCAGCTGGGAGCGGCCCATCTCCACCCAGCAGACCGGCTTCTCCTTCATCTCCCAGTCGCGGGGCTGGCTGCCCGCGGCCGTCGGGGGCGTCTACTGGTACGGCGTAGACGACACCTACACGACCTGCTATTTTCCGCTCTACTGCTCGATCGAGGACCTGCCGGAGACGTTCACGGTCGGCGACCTGCAGAAATTCTCATGGGACTCGGCCTGGTGGGTCTTCAATTTCGTGGCCAACTACGCCAACCTGAAGTATTCCTACATGATCGAGGACATCCGCAAGGTCCAAACGGCCCTGGAAGACCAGTTCCTGTCCCTGCAGCCGGTCGTCGAGGCGACCGCCCTCGAGCTTCACGCGAAGGACCCGAAGCTCCTGGCCCAGTACCTGACCGGCTACTCCGTCGGCCAGGGCGAGCTGGTCGTCAAGCGCTGGAAGGAGCTCGGCGAGCACCTCCTGACGAAGTACAACGACGGCTACGTCAAAGACGAGCGGGGGCGGCCCCGGGGCATGGGCTATCCCGGCGAATGGCTGAGGGAGGTCCTGCGGGCCAAGCCCGAGGCCTTCAAACTGCCGACCTGGGGCAAAGACGGAAAAGACGGCCGGCTCCATTGATTGAAAGGAACGATATGGCGACCAAGAAACGCATCATCGTCGTCGGCGGGTCCGCGGCCGGGCCCAAGACCGCCGCTCGGGCGCGGCGACTCGACTACGAGGCCGACATCACCATCATCCAGAAGGAACGCGACCTGTCCATGGCCTCCTGCGGCTACCCCTACTACGTGGGCGGGTGCTTCGACGACCGCAACATGCTCATCAGCACGCCGGCCGGCGTCGTCCGCGATCCCAAGTTCTTCCTCAACGCCAAGGGCATCGAAGCCCGCACCGAAACGGAGGTCACGGCCATCGACCGGGCGAACCGCACCGTCGCCTGCCGGGACCTCCGATCGGGGACGACCGAGGTCCTGCCCTACGACAAGCTCGTCCTCTGCACCGGGGCGACGCCGTTCATCCCCCCCGTCCCGGGGGCGGACCTCGATGGCATCACCACGCTCCAGTCCATGGGCGACGCGGACTACCTGCGCCGCGTCTGCGAAGAGGGCCGGATCAAGAAGGCGGTCATCATCGGCGGCGGCCTGATCGGCATCGAGACCTGCGAGGCCCTGGCGCTGGCCGGCATCGAGATCACCGTCATCGAGCTCCTGCCCCAGCTCCTGACCTTCCTCGACTGGGAACTGGCCAAGCTGGTCGAGAACCACATCCGGGCCCACAAGGCCAATGTCATCACCGGCAACGGCCTGGCCGAGTTCCTGGGCCAGAACGGGCGGCTGACCGGGGTCAAGCTCCAGAACGGGACCGAGCTCCCCTGCGAGCTGGCCGTGGTCGCCGTCGGCGTCAAGCCCAACGTCAAGCTGGCCCGTGACGCAGGGCTGGCCGTCGGTCCGCTCGGCGGCCTCGTCGTCGACGAGCACATGAAGAC
>DSDX01000055.1 GCA_011048485.1 Candidatus Aminicenantota bacterium
CCTTTTCCCAGATCAGGACATTGTCGGGATAGGCCGCGACGCTCGCCTCGAAGAGCGCCGGGAGGGTCCGTTCGGGCATGTTCGTCCTCCTTCTTGCCTGCGAACGCGTCCCATCCTACGTCCCGGCCGGTCAATTGTCAAAGTCCGTCCGCGGGGGCCCCGGATCGACTAAATCCACGAGGGCGTTTGCGTCCGGAGCAGGGAGAAAAAGACATTGCTGGCTTTCAGGCAGGGAACGCTCGAGGGCGCCGCGGGCCAGATGCCGGGGGCCTCATGAAGGACCGGCGCCGCGACGTCCGTGTCCTCGAAGAGAACAAGGTCGTCATTTCCTTGATGACGGGTGAGGTCCGGCCCGGCGCGCCCGGCACCGCCTGCGCCCTGACCCGCGACATCTCCATGGGCGGCGTTCGCCTCTTGACCGCCGCCGCCCTCGACGTCGGGAGCCGCGTCCGGCTGGACATCACCCTGGGGCGCTCCAGGAAGAGGATCCGGGCCGCGGCCGAGGTCCGCTGGATCCGGGACGTTTATGGGGGCGAGGTCTTCGAGGCGGGGCTCCAGTTCGTCGGCCTCGACCCCGACGACGAAATCGCCCTGATGGACCACGTCTTCGGGTCGAAGGGCCGGCCGACGGGCTGAGCCTTGGCCCGACTTGCATTTATCCCGGTCCTGGGCTAAAAAAGGGCGATCCCCCGAGGAAAGGAGGTCCCATGCTCAGAGCGCTCGTGGCCGGCGTCTGTTTTCTCGGCCTGGCGGCCGCCGCGGCAGGCGCACCGGCCGGACCCGAGACCGAGGCCGCAAAGAAGGCCCGGATGAAATGGTGGACCGAGGCCCGGTTCGGGATGTTCATCCACTGGGGCCTCTACGCCCTGCCCGCTCGTCATGAATGGGTCAAGAGCCGGGAGCGCTTGAGCGATGAGGACTACGACCGCTACTTCGCCCGGTTCGACCCCGACCTCTACGACCCGCTCGCCTGGGTCCGGACGGCGAAGAGCACGGGCATGAAGTACATCGTCGTGACGACGAAGCACCACGACGGGTTCTGCCTATGGGACTCGAGCCTGACGGACTACAAAGCGACCCGCACTCCTTATGGGAAGGACCTCATCAGGCCGCTCGTCGAGGCCGCCCGCGCCGAGGGCCTCCGGGTGGGTTTCTACCACTCGCTCCTCGACTGGCACCATCCTTCCTACACCGTCGACCGGAACCACCCCATGCGGGACGACAAGGACTTCGTCGACAAGGCCGCGGCCCGCGACATCGGCGAATACGCCGAGTATCTCCACGGGCAGGTCCGGGAGCTCCTGACCCGATACGGCCGGATCGACACCTTGTTCATGGATTACTCGTTCCCGGGCCCGGGCGGAAAAGGGCGGAACGAGTGGCGCTCGGACGAGCTCCTGAAGATGGTCCGAGAGCTCCAGCCGGGGATCATCGTCAATGACCGCCTCGACCTCCTCGACGTCCCGGGCGGCTGGGACTACCGCACCCCGGAGCAGTTCATGCCCCGGGCCTGGGTCAAGGTCGACGGCCGGCCCGTGCCCTGGGAGACATGTCAGACTTTCTCCGGATCGTGGGGCTACGACCGCGACGAATCGACCTGGAAGTCCGCCCGGCAACTTATCGCCATGCTCATCGAGACCGTCAGCAAGGGTGGCAACCTCCTGCTCAATGTCGGGCCGACGGGGCGCGGCACGTTCGATGACCGGTCCCTGGATCGGCTCCGGGGGATAGGCTCCTGGATGGAGCTTCACGCCCGCTCGATCTACGCCTGCACCCAGGCGCCGGCGGAGTTTCCCAAGCCCGCAGGCTGCCTGATGACGTACGATCCCGAGGCCGGGCGCCTTTACGTCCATGTCCTCGAATGGCCGCTCGGAACCCTCGAACTCGACGGTTTCGCGGGCCACGTCGACTACGCCCAGCTCCTCCACGACGCTTCGGAGGTCCGCTTCACCGAGAAGGGCGGTCCGACCGGGTTCATGCCCGGTTCGAGAGAGCCGGGCGCCGAGAACACCCTGACCCTCCGGCTCCCGGTCCGCAAGCCGGATGTCGAGATCCCTGTGGTCGAATTGTTCCTCAAGAAGCGCTGAAATCGAGGAGAACGCATGAACATCCCGACGCGGCCCCGCCGCCCGCTCGCGTCCGCCCTCGTCGCGGCCGCCGTCCTGGCAGCCTGGACGGCGGGCCCGGGGGCCGTCCCGGCCCGGGCCAAGGACTACTATTTCCCCGAGGTCCGGATCGAGATCACCGTCGATCGGGACGGCTCGTTCCTGGTCGACGAGCGGAGGACGTTCGAGTTCCAGGGGCGGTTCAGCTATGCCTACATCGCCATCCCTCTTCGCCTCGAAAGGCAGGGCGTTCGGCGGGATGTGGACATTTCAGGGCTCTCGGTAACGGACGAGCGGGGGCGCGCCATGAGGACGGAGGTCGTTGAGAGGAGCGGGGTCCTCACGGCCAAATGGTTCTATACGGCCCAAGATGAGAAGCGGACGTTCCGCATCCGCTACCACGTGTCGGGCGGCATCACGAGCTACCCGGATGTCACGGAACTCTACTGGCAGGTCATCGGGGACGGCTGGGACAGGCCGGCCCGCGACATTCGCGCGACCGTCATCCTCCCGGCGCCCGTCCCCTCGAAGGACGATCTGCTGGTCTGGGGACACGGTCCTCTCAGCGGACGGGCCGAGATCGTGGACGCGAGGACGGCCCGGTTCACGGCGCCCGAGCTCGCCTCGCGCCAGTTCTTCGAGGTCCGGGTCGTCTGGCCGGCGGGACTCGTGGACGGCGTGGCCTCGGACCGTCTCACGCTGGACGCCATCAAGGCCGAGGAGCGGGCTTTCGTCGATGACACGATCGCCCGGGCCCGCCAAGCCCGGGCCGCCGAAGCGGGGCGACGGGAGCGGGAGGCGGCGAACAAGCGGACGATGCGGAAGGTCCTGACGGGGTGGGGCATCTGGCAGGTCCTCGGTCCCCTGCTGTGGCTGGTCCTGTTCGGCCGGGCCTGGTCCGCCGTGGGCAAGGACTACCGGTTCGGGGGCCTTCCGGATTACGTTCGCGAGCCCCCGGCCGAGAGGCCGCCGGCCGTCGTCCAGACGCTGATGCGCGAGGGAGGGGCTGTGACCCCGGCGGCCTTCACGGCCACGATCTTCGACCTGGCCCGGCGGGGCGTTCTCGAGATCGAGGACCGCAGCGTCCTCAAGAAGCGCCTGTTCGGGACCAAGGAGGCCGTCGAGACGACCATCACGCTCAAGAAAGACCCCGCTCAAACGCCCGGCCTCGTCCCGTTCGAGCGATCGCTCCTGGGCTTTCTCTACGAGGAGCAGGCCGGGGGGATGACGCCGGGATCGAGCTTCACGATCGACGGCCTCGAGGCCACTCTCAAGAAGCATCCGCGGAGATTCCAGGCCTGGTATCAGAAGTGGACCAAGGCGGTCAAGGAAGAGACCAAGCCGTTGGGCTTCCTCGAACCGGCGAGCCTCGAGGCCCGGAACCGCTTCTATCTGTTCACGCTTCCCGCGGCCGTCCTGACCCTCAGCCCGGTGCTGCTCATCCTGGCCCTCGTCCTCATCCCGACGCTCAAGCGGAGAACCATGGCCTGGGCCCGGGAGAACGAGGCCTGGAAGGGCCTCGACAGGTTCCTCGATGACTTCTCGGACTTCGAAGAGATCCCGCCCGAGGCCTACAAACTCTGGGAGCACTACCTCGTCTACGGCATCCTCTTCGGCAACGCCAAGAAGATCCTCAAGATGCTGCCCGTCATCCTCCAGGACGAGAGGGCCGCCGCGCCCGTCTGGTA
>DSDX01000362.1 GCA_011048485.1 Candidatus Aminicenantota bacterium
ACAGGAAAAAGCATTCACGAGATCGGCAAAACCCTGCCGCCCGAGGCCTCCGGACTGCTTCGCTACGACCGGTCTCCGCGCCATTCGCTGATCGATCATTTCTTCCGGTCCGGGACGACCGAGGAGGATCTGAGCCGGGCCGATTTCGGCGAGCAGGGCGATTTCGCCGGCGGCGTCTTTTCCTTCGCCGTGTCCGGACGGGAGCTCCGTCTGGAGCGCCGCGGGAGCGTCCGGGTCGGCGAGGAGCGGCTCCCTTTCGCCGTCCGCAAGACCCTGGCCAGCGCGGACGGGGTTCTGCGTGTCGACATCGAGATCGAGAACCTGTCCTCGAGAGCCGTCGGCCTGACCTATGGATCGGAGTGGAACTTCCTGGCCTTCCCCCACGAGCTCGAGCTTCTAGGCCCGGCCGGGGCGGTCCTTCATGGCGGGGCCCTGCGCTTCGAGCCCTCGCCGCCCCCCTCGCTCTGGTCGTTCGCCCTCAAGACGCTCTCCCAATCCGAAGAGGGATTTGATATAATCCATCAAGGGTTCTGTCTCTGCCCGGTCTGGCCGCTCGAATGGTCCGGTCGAGGCGCGATACGCTTGTCCATCGTCCTGAAGGAGACTTATGGCTGAGAAGCTCTTTTCGCTCGTGCTGCACAGCCATATCCCCTATGTCCTGGCCCACGGGAGCTGGCCCCACGGAATGGACTGGCTCCATGAAGCGGCGGCCGAGACCTACATGCCCCTCCTCGACGTCCTCGAACGGCTGGCCGGAGAGGGAATCCCGCCCCGGCTGACAATCAGCTTCACGCCCGTCCTGATGGAGCAGCTCAAGGATCCCGCCTTCGTCGCGGGCTTCGAGGACTACCTCAAGATGAAGGCCCAGGCCGCCGTCCTCGATCGGGCCCACTTCGCGACGACAGGGAACGCGGCCTTGGAGGCCTTGACCGGCCTCTGGGAGGACCGCTACCGGCGGCTCCTCGAGGACTTCCGGGACCGCCTCCAAGGTGACATCATCGACGCGTTCCGCTCCCTCCAGGACCGGGAGCAAATCGAGGTCCTCACCTCCGGGGCGAGCCACGGATATTTCCCGATGCTCTCTAGTGACGACAGCGTCCGCCACCAGGTCGTCCAGGGCAAGCATGTGTACCGCAGGCACTTCGGCCGGGAATCCCGCGGCTTTTGGCTGCCGGAGTGCGGCTATCGGCCCGGCTACGTCTGGAAAAACCCCCTCGAGGACGGAGAGCCATTTGCCCGGGCCGGCGTCGACGAGATCCTCGATGAGGAAGACCTGGGCTATTTCTTCGTCGACGGCCATCTCCTTAAGGGCGGCGAGGCCAAGGGCGTCTATATCGACCGATTCCCCAGCCTGCGGCTCCTGTGGGACAAATTCCGGGCCTCGTACGATCCGGGGATCGATAAGCCGCACGATGCCTATGCGGCCTACCTGGCCCATCCGTCGCACACGCCCTTTTTCGGCCGCGACGCCGTCTCGGGCTCGCAGGTCTGGAGCCGCCACATGGGCTATCCCGGCGACGGGGCCTATCTCGAATTCCACAAGAAGCATTTTCCCGGCGGGCTGCGCTACTGGAGGATCACCTCGAGCGACGCCGATCTCGGGCTCAAGGAGCCCTACGATCCGGCCGCGGTCGGCCCCTGCCTCGAAAGGCACGCGGCGCATTTCGCCTCGGTCCTCGAAAGGTCGTTGGACGGGCGGGATGCGGGGGTCGTCACGGCCCTCTACGATACGGAACTCTTCGGACACTGGTGGCACGAGGGCCCGGAGTGGCTCTATCACGTCATCAAGGGGCTCGCGGCCGGCCCTGTCGAGCCTTCGACCGCCGGCGGGGCGCTGGATCGCCTGCCCCCCTCGCAGGTTATCGCTCTCCCGGAGGGTTCCTGGGGGCAGGGCGGCTTTCATTGGATCTGGCTCAACGATGACACGGCCTGGATATGGAAGAAGATCTATCGCATCGAGACGGCCGCAGCCGCGTTCAAGGAGCGCCCGGACCGGCTCGACCGTCGCGTCCTCAGGCAGTTCTACCGGGAGAAGTTCCTGCTCGAGAGCTCCGATTGGCCTTTCCTCGTCTCGACTTGGGCAGCCCGGGACTACGCCGAGAACCGGGCCGCGGAACATTTTGAGCGGGCCTTGACGCTGGCCGGATGGCTGGAAAGGGGCCGCGCCCTCGACCCAGCCGAGGAGGCCCTGCTCGGCGTCTTCGAGACCGAGGACCGTCTTTTTGAGGAGGTTGTCCTGCCCGATGGACGTGCTGTCTAAGAGAACGCTGGTCATGATCCTCTGCGGGGGCAAGGGCGAACGCCTCTACCCGCTGACCCGCGACCGGGCCAAGCCGTCCGTGCCGTTCCTCGGCACCTACCGCATCATCGACTTCAGCCTGTCCAACGCGCTCAATTCCGGGCTCCGCCGGATCGCCCTGCTGACCCAGTACAAGTCCCTCTCGCTCGACCGCCATATCCTCAACGGCTGGAACATCTTCCACCCCGAGAGCGGCGACTATGTCCTGTCCCTCCCGGCCCAGGGCCGGGTCAGCGACGGCTGGTACGAGGGCACGGCCGACGCCGTCTTCCAGAACATCTACACCATTCAGGCCGAGAACCCCGAGGCCGTGCTGATCCTGTCGGGCGACCACGTCTACAACGCCGACTACCGGAAGCTGCTCCTGTTCTTCGCCCGATCCGAGGCCGACGCCGTGATCATGACACGCATGATCCCCATCGGCGAGGCCACGCGGTTCGGCGTCATCGGCGTCGACGAGGACCGCCGGATCGTCGAGTTCCAGGAGAAGCCTAAAAAGCCCTTCGCGACGCCCTGGGACCCCGGCCGGAGCCTCATCTCGATGGGCGTCTATCTCTTCAAGACGCCCGTCCTCATCAAGGCCCTGCTCAAGGACGCCCGCAACGCCAAGAGCAGTCACGATTTCGGGCGGAACGTCCTCCCGGCTCTCATCGGCGCCCATCGCGTCTTCGCCTACACCTTCGACGACTACTGGGAGGACATCGGCACCATCGACGCGTATTGGAAGGCCAACATGGCCTTCCTCTCGCCGTCCCCGCCGGTCATCCTCAAGGACCCCGCCTGGCCCGTCCGGACTTACAAGCCGCAGCGGCCCCCGACATATATCAGCGGCGGCGACCTGAGGGCCTCGATCATCGGGCCGGGCTGCGCCCTCGAGGATTGCCGCGTCGTCCATTCGATCGTCGCCGAGGGCGTGCGCGTCGATCCCGGCGCCGAGATCGCCGATTCCATCGTCCTGGGCGACGTCCACGTTCGCCGGGGCGCCCGGCTCCGCAAGGTCATCGTCGACAAGGCCGCGGTCATCCCCGAGGGCTTCGAGGCCGGCTTCGACGCCGAAAAAGACACGCACAACTTCACGATCAGCCGGGCCGGCGTCCGGGTCGTTCCCAAAGGCTGGATCCTCGAATGATCGAGACCTACTCCATCCTCTCGCCGGAATTCGAGCGCGACGCGCCGCGGGAGATCCAGCTGCTGTCGATCATTTCGCAGAGCTTCTTCCAGCCCTTCTCCCTCGAGGACAACCTCCTCGTCATCCTGACGGCGCTGACCTCGGGCTCGGGCGTCGGGTTCAACCGGGCCATGCTGTTCCTCAAGCAGGGGGACCGACTCAGGGGGGAGATGTGGCTGGGGCCCCGGTCGGCCGAGGAGGCCGGCCTCATCTGGGAGGTCCTCTCGACCCCCGGCATCGGCTATGTCGAGATCATCGAGCACAACCGGGCCCTGGTCAGCAAGAACGTGGACACGCTCAGCACCCGCCTCAAGGGC
>DSDX01000360.1 GCA_011048485.1 Candidatus Aminicenantota bacterium
GAGGATATAGCGGTAGCGGCGGCGGAGCTCGTCGAGGACCGAGGGCCGCCTTCGGAGGAGGTCGACGACGAGCGTCACCTGGTCCTCGAAGTCGATGAGGCCGTTGGACCGCAGGAGCCCCTGGTAGGCGCCGAAGACGCGGGCGATCTCCAGGTGCTTGCGGGCCGTTTCCCTCTCGGCCTCGGTGGAGGCCTTCCGCCCGAGCTCCTCGGCGTGCCGGACGTAATCCTCCGGCCGGACGTCCTCCTGTTTGAGCCGGCGGATGGCCTCGAGGACCTCCCGGATGTGGCGGGTCGGCTGGCCGAGCGGCCGGTAGTAGTCGAGGGGCAGGCGGAAAAGATTCTCTCGGACAAAAACGGCCTGGTCCACATCGGCCAGGAGCCGGAAGTCGGGGGGATACCCGACGTCGAGGGCGTGATCCCGGAGGACGCGCTCCCCGAAGGAATTGAACGTGCTGATCTCGGCGAAGGACGACGTGTAGGGCACGAGGACGTCGACCCGGGCCTCCATCTCGCTGGCCGCCTTCTCGGTGAAGGTCACGGCCAGGATCTGGTCGGGCCGGGCCGCCTTGGAGGCGATGAGCCGGGCGATGCGGTGGGTGATGACCTTGGTCTTGCCGGTCCCGGCCCCGGCCACGATGAGCAGCGGTCCATCGCCGTGGAGGACGGCCCGGCGCTGAGCGGGGTTGAGGCCCGCGAGCAGCGGCCGTTCCTCCGGCTGTCGACGGGTCCTGGCGGGCCGGGGCATCTAGGTCTTGGTCTTGCTCTTGGTCTCGGTCTTGATCTTGTCGCTCTTGGGGGCGGGGTCGACGACGACCTTCTCTCCGGGGGCGGCCAGCCCGAGCTTTTCCCGGGCCGCTTTCTCGACGGCGCGGGGATCCCGTTCGAGCCGCCGGATCTCGGCCTCGAGGCGGGTCCTTTCGGCTTCGAGCGCGCGGATCCTCTCGGTCCGTTCGGCCAGCGTCCGGCGGGCCCGGCGGAGCTCGACGACGCCTTTCTTCCCGAAGAGCGCCGTGACGACGAGGATCACCAGGAAGCAGACGACGCCGATGACGAGGATCTTCTTCTTCATCGGACCGCCTCCAGCCCTTTCTTCAACAGGGCTTCGACCTCCTCCTCGGTCTCGGCCTCGGCGTAGCAGCGGATGAGGGGCTCGGTCCCCGAGGACCGCACGACCAGCCAGCGGTCCCCCTCGAAATCGAGCTTGAGCCCGTCTATGGTCTCCGTGGCCACGACCTTGCGCCGGCCCAGCTTCGCGGGCGGGTTCTGGACCAGCGTCTTGAGCTTCTTGGCCCGCTCCGGGGTCAGGTCCAGGGTCTTTTGGCCGCTGGTCATGGTCCCGTAGGCCTTGAACAGGTCGCGGCGGAGCTCGCTCAGGCCGCGGCCCGCCGCGGCGACCATCTCGGCGACAAGAAGGCCGGCGAAGATGCCGTCCTTCTCGGGCAGATGGTCCTTGACGGCGATGCAGGCGCTCTCCTCCCCGCCGAAGATGATCCGGCCCTCGAGATAGAGCTGGGCCATGTACTTGAAGCCGACCTTCGTCTTCAGCAAGGGCAGCTCATAGCGGCGGGCGATGCGGTCGAGAAGGTGGGTCGTCGTGATGGAGCGGGCCACGCCCCCGCGCCAGCCTTTGCCCCGGACGAGATAGTCGAGCAGGAGCGCGAGGATGATATTGGGATGGACGAAGCCCCCTTTCTCGTCGATGATGCCGAAGCGGTCCCCGTCGGCGTCCGTGGCCAGCCCCAGGTGGCAACGGGTCTTGAGGACATGCGCCTTGAGCTCGGCCAGATTGTCCTCGGTGCATGACGGGCTGACGCCGCCGAAGTAGGGGTCGACGAAGCCGTGGAGGCCCTCGATCTCGACGCCGTTCTCTTCCAGGATCTCGTCGAGATATTCCCGGCTCGTGCCGTAGAGAGGGTCCGTCGCGATCCGGAGGCCGGCCCGGCGCATGGCCTCAAAATCGATCTTGCCCTGGAGATGGGCCATGTAGTCGGCCTGGACGTCGATCGTCGTGACGGCGTCACCCGGGACGAACCCGGTGAGGGCGGAAAAACCGGGCATGAGCCGGCGCGCCTCGGCCTCGATCGCGTCGGTCACTTCGGGCAGGGCCGGGGCGCCCGTGCCGGTATTGAACTTGAGGCCGTTATAGCGGGGCGGATTGAAGGAAGCGGTGAAGTTGATCCCGCCCTGGCAGCGCCGTTTGATGATCTGGCAGGCCAAGGCCTGGGACGGCGCGTCGCGCTCGGTCAAAAAGACCGCGATCCCGTTGCGGGCCAGGAGTTTGCCCGCTTCCGCCGCGTACCGGTCCGACAAGAAGCGCGTGTCGTACCCGACGACGACGCTGATGGGCGCCTCCCCGTGTTGGGCCCGGAGGCAATTGGCGATGGCCTGGATGACGACGCGGACGTTGTGAAAGGTGAAATCCTCGCCCATCACACCCCGCCAGCCGGAGGTCCCGAATCGGATCATCATCGCCCAGAAAGTAGCACAGAGCCCCCTGAAAAGCAACGAAGCCGGCTTCGCGCCAGGCCGCGGGGGGAGTAGCTCGGGGATCGTCTTCGTTCGCTGCGGTGATTCTTCACGCCTCCGGGGTCGGGAGCTGATGGGAGGAGTCCGCATCTCCCTCCCCCGAAGTCTAAATCACCGCTTGATGCTCCCTCCGACGATGCCCCTCGCCCCTTCATCCACGCCCTTGCGCACAGCCAGTCTTATATAGGCTCACAGGTCGGCCTCGCCCTCCTCACCGTCCCATGATGGACCTTCGACGAGTTGCATGAAAACCTGAGACGGCAAGGCTATCTCTTCTTCTTCTCGATCTCGCCGGTCATGGGGACGAACCGAACGTCGAGCACGCGCTCGGTGCGCGGCTTGTCCCCGCGCTTCGTGATCACGGTCAGGCGCTGGTAAGTCTTGGGGTCGCCGAGCGGCAGGACCAGGCGTCCGCCCTCGGCCAGCTGGTCGAAGAGGGCCGGGGGCACCTCCGGGGCGGCGGCCGTGACGATGACGGCGTCG
This sequence comes from Candidatus Aminicenantota bacterium, assembly GCA_011048485.1. Classification (GTDB taxonomy): domain Bacteria; phylum Acidobacteriota; class Aminicenantia; order Aminicenantales; family Saccharicenantaceae; genus RBG-16-66-30. The sequence continues at coordinate 3,012 of DSDX01000360.1, forward strand.
AAGGGGGCCTCTTCGGGCCAGCCGAAAAACCCGTCCCCGGCCCGGACCCGGACGTTGGCGTAGCCGAGCTCGGCGAGCGTCGATCCCGCCCGGAAGGCCAGCGCCGCGTTGATCTCGATGGAGAAGACCTCGCCGGCGATGCGGCCCAGCACGGCCGCCTGATAGCCGGACCCGGTGCCGATCTCGAGCACCTTCTCCCCGCCCTCGAGAGCCAGGCACTCGGTCATGAGGGCGACGATGTAGGGTTGGGAGATCGTCTGCCCCTCGCCGATGGGCAAGGGATAGTCCTCGTAGGCCTCCCCGGCGATGTCGGCCGGGACGAAGAGGTGCCGCGGCACCTCGGCCATGGCCTTGAGGACCAGGGGATCCCGGACGCCCCGGGCCTCGATCTGCCGAGCCACCATGGTTCTCCTCATCGCGGCGAAGCCCGGATCGACCTGCGCCCCGCCCGAGCACGCCAGGGCCGCGAAAAGGAGGCTCAGGGCCATCACCCCCGACGGTGACTTCAAGTTAGCCTGAGGATGATTTCGCCCCCTCCCCTGCGAGCCCCCCTCGCTGGTCGTCACTCTCATGGGTCCTCCCTCATACCCCGATTATGGCACATTCCGCCGGCCCGGGCCAAGGCCCCGGGGAGGTCCCCCGGCCCAGGATTTTCCGTTGACAAGCCTCTTTTTTTTTGTTATTTGGATAATCAAGCGTGATGGAGAACTAACTTAGAGTCCAGATGCCGGAAACGAGCGCTATTTATCCCGGATCGTTCGACCCCATCA
>DSDX01000200.1 GCA_011048485.1 Candidatus Aminicenantota bacterium
GAGCAGGCCGATGACGGTCCGGGATGATGGGCGCCGGTGGCGCTTAGGGTTTTCGTGGTTCATGGTCGTTCCCCTTTCGCGGACCCTAGGTGTCGGATCCGACCTCGATGACGATCTCGAGCCGCTTGTAGGTGTCCCGCGGCCCGCGACCGATGCAGAGCAGGATGCAGTCGTGGTCGTCGGCCGTGACCGTCCCGGGCGCCTCGTCGTTGATGAGGAACACCGTGTAGCTGCAGCGCGGGTCGGCGGCCAGCGGCTCCGAATTGAAAATGATGTTGCCGGCGTAATCGACGGCGTGGGCCTGGATGTCGGCGACGAGCTGGGCGTCGGTCAGCTTGCGGAAGTAGAACGGGTTGGTCGGCGTCGGGTCGTCCAGGATGTTGATGTTGCCGTCGTAATCGTTGTGGTAGTGGCCGCTGAACGAGGTGTAGGACAGGCCGAGGAAGGCGTCGTTGAGCACGACCCAGGCGGCGTTGAAGCCCGCCTCGGCCGCGTCGAAGGCCATGTTCTGGAGCCGGAGGCTGTCGGAGACCTTGGGGCTCGTGCCCGTGACGGTCAGGAGGAGGATGCCCACGGCCAGCATGAAGGCCACGATCATGATGACCACGATCAGGCCGGAGCCCCGCTCCCGGGAGGCGCGGTGGATCGATCTAGTCATGGGTCACTCCTCATCGCTCGCCGAGGTTGTAGAGGTTGAGGCTCATGTTCCGGATGTTGGAGGTCGAGTCCATCAGGAACCGCCGGTGCAGGTCGTCCGCAGCCGCCGCCGGGCTGTTGGAAATGAGCGGACGGCGGTAGAGGTGGATGCCGCCGGGCGGCGTACCCCCGACGGAGGTGAAGGCCTGGGCCGTCCGGCCGAGGACCCAGATGCGGACCTGCTGGAGACGGGAGATCTGGTCCAGGCCCCAGCCGCTGTTCCACGGCGACCAGCCGTCGAGAAGGCCGTCGTAATCCAGGTCCCCGTCGTACTCGACCTGGAAGTTCTCGACGTTGCGGGCCAGGGGGAAATGGACGGCGTTGTGGGTCAAGTAGAGAACGCCGGGCTCGCCGACGTAGCCGTTCTCCGGCGTCATCAGATAGCCGGTGGCCGCGCCGTTGGTGTCGAGCCAGTATTCCTTGACGTTGACGAAGGCGATCAGGCCCCCGTCATAGTCATCGGAATCGGGACAGGTCCCCGACATGCCGCCCGGTGGGTCGATCCCCGGGGCCAGGCCGGGGGAGAAATTGAACCTCTCGTTCGTCCCCCCGGTCGAATGCGTGACGTGGGTGATGACCCGGATCTCGGCCGCCATGCAGCCCGAGGTCGGGTTGGGCAGGACGATGACCGTCTTGTTCTCGTAGAAGACGTCGGGGTAGGGGTATTGCTCGAAGCTGTAATCGTCCACGTTGATGACGACCGACGATCCCTGGTACTGCTGGATGCGGAGGTTGAGCGGGTCGTCGATGTTGCCCATGAGCCGGACCCGGTCCGGCTGGACCTCGCTGCCGGACTGGTCCTCGTTGTCCCAGCCCTGGATGAAATAGGACGAGAACTCCACCGGCAGCCCGGCGCCGGCCATGCGCAGATCGCGGGTGATGAAGAACATGGCCGACCGGACGTCGTTCTGGACCTCGGTGACCATTTGCTGTTCGACGGAGACCTTGTTGCTCCGGGCGTAGATGAAGAGGGCCCCCAGAATGGTGACCAGCATGATAGCGGAGCCGACCAGGAGCTCGATCATGGTGAACCCGGGGGAGCGTTTGATATCGCGTGTCCGAAGTTTTCTCACGGCGGTCGCTCCTTATCGGGTGATGAGGGTCGAGACGGACGCCCGGGGCCGATGGTGCTCGGGGTCGCCGAGCAGGGTCATCGGGTCGGGGACGCCGATCTTGTCGGCGGCGTAGACCCGGACGCTGACCTCATAGGTCACGGACGAGGCCATGGCGACCTCGGTCACGCGGCGGAAATCGTACGTCCCGTCGAAGTTCATGTCGATGGGCTCGTCGGTGACGGCGCCGGTCCACAGGCTCAGCTCGGTCGCGGTCAGGCCCCGCAGCTGGTCGATCTGCTGCTGGGCCAGGTAGGTCGCGTTGGCAACCTGGTCGGCCTTGCGGTTGTTGGCCACGGCGAGCAGGAAGATCTGGGCTAGGCCGAGGACGGCCACGACGAAGAGGAAGAGCCCGACCAGGACCTCCATCAGCGAGAAACCGCGTTTTTGCTTCTTGGTTGTCATTGGCGATGCCTCATTGCCTGACATATTGGATCGATCCCCCCATGAACATGCTCAGGACCCGCTCGTCCGGCTGGCCCAGCCCCTGGAGCTTGGGGCTCTGCAGGGTCACGGAGTTCTGGCCGACGGTAAAGTCGGGGAACATCCCCAGGGAGGAGAACCGGGCCACGGGGTCGCCCGTCGTCGTGTCGATCGGCAGGGTGATCGTGACGTTGAATCTGGTGGATATGGTCTTGGCGGGGATCCTCTGGACCCTGACCCAGGTCCCGTCCTCCTGGAAACGCTCCATCTCGTAGGACCAGATCGTGCCCTCGCGCTGATAGAACCGGACCCGGTGGTCGATCCTGGCGCTGACGGCCTGGAGCTTGGTCTGCTGCAGGAACGTCTGGACCTCCCGGGTCGCGTTGTCGAGGTTCCGCGTGGCCATGGTGTTCAGGATGCTCGGATAGGACACGACCATGAAGATCCCCAGGATGCCGAGGACGACGAGAACCTCCATGAGGGTGAAACCCCGGGCGGCCGGTCGATCGGACGGTGTCTTGGTCATGGTGTTTGTTCCCTGTCTAACTCCGTTCCCTTCTTTTATATAGCATAGCCACCGCCAATTCAAGACGGCCTCCCAGGGCGCGTCCGCCGGTTAGCATTGTCCGATAGCGCTTCCGCCTGGGCAATCACCGCGGATGGTGAACGGATGGGTGATTTTAGGACGAGAGGCCTCACCGCCGATGGCTAGCCGACAATGGGCCTTCTCAGCGCCCGGCCGTCACGATCTCGACGAGCTTGTCGGCCCCGGCCACCCCGCTGTTGAAGAGCATGCAGCGGGTCACCTCGAGGAGCCGGCCGAAAAAGACTCTCTGGGCCTCGATCTTCTCCGGCGTCGGCCCGAGGAGATGGGGGTTGAAGAAGGGCTGGACCTGGCCCGCAGCGAGGCTTTTCTTGGCCCCGGCCGCCTCGCCCGCCTCGAGCGTCCTCAGCGCCTCGTCTTTCGAGAGCTCGACCACGGCCGGCGAGGTCGCGTCGTTCCTCAGGAGGACGAGCCACCTCAGGTTGGTCTTCTTCACGGCCGCCGCCGGGCCGCCGAGCCAGGCCGGGTCGAGCAGGGCGTGGGCCCCCTTGGCGGCCTTATAACAGTAGGGCGAGCCCCGGTCGAGGCGGCAGTCGTCGGCCCTCTGGCACTCCAGGTCCTGGCAGTCGTCCTTGCGGACGACGACATTCTCGCACTTGCTCCGGTCGAAGAGCGGGGCCAGGCGCGGGTCGAGCTCCACGGCCGTCGTCGGCACGTAGAGCTTGCGTTCGACGTTCTCGGCCGCGGCCCGGCCGCCGGCGATGTCGACGAAGACGATGTCGTTGGAGTGCAGCTTGAAGCGGCGGTCGGCCAGGAGCCCGAAAAAAAGCTCCGTCTTCTTCGTTCCCGGGGGACCGACGAGGACCAGGCCGCTGCCGTCCAGGTCGGCCGACATGCCGCGCACCGCCCCGGCCGTTCCCGCCCCGCCCGTCCTGGCGGCGATGTCCATGGCCAGGCCGAGGGCCAAACCGCGGAGCGAGGCGTAGAGGTCGGTGTTGACC
>DSDX01000012.1 GCA_011048485.1 Candidatus Aminicenantota bacterium
GCCCCTGGGCCTGGAGGATGACGCCGACGACGTGGCCGCGGCCCATCGTCTTCAGGAAGGTGTAGGGCCGGCCCTCGACGCACGGGTTCTCGCGGCGCCACCAGGCGTAGAATCGGCCCTCGTCGTCCGCCTTGCCGACCGGCGCTGTGACGACCTCAGCCTCGAAGTCGACCGGCCGGCTGCCCGGAGCCCGCTCCGAAACGAGCTCGATCCGGGCCGACTCCGCGAACGGCATCGGGAAGTGGAGATAGTTCATCCCATCGTCCGCCGTGCCCAGCAGGAGCGATCGCGCCGCCGGGTCGCCGAAGCTGTAGCCGAAGAGATCGCCGACCGGGCTATCGATGGCCGGCTCCGGCGCGCCGTCCCAGTAGGCCCGGATGAGGATGTCGCGGCCCTCGCCGGCGAAGGCCGAGGCCGGGCCGAGCCTCAATCCCACGATCCGCCCCGGCTTGGAGCTCCGGCAGATGAGGGCGCGGCCGCCGGGGGCCAGCCTGACTTCGATGCGCTTTCTGGAGAGCGCGGCCCCGGAGGGGGCGACCACGGCGGCGATGTCGGTCCCCGCACGGCCGATGATCCCGCCGGCTTTCGCCACCCGGGCCAGGAAGTCCTCGTCCGGCGGGTCCGTGTACGTCTCGACCTCGACATCCTCGGGGAAGACGGCGTAGTTGAGGTCGTAGAACTGGAACGACTCGGCTTTGAGGACGATCTTGCAGGACCGCCGGAAGGTCAACGGCACGTAGGACGTGTAGCCGCCGGCGCCCGAGCCGACGAGCGGCGCGAGGAACGGCGGCCGCGTGCCGTCGAACAGCTCGATGACCTTGAGGCTCAGCCCGGGCTCGCTCCCGCCGTCGAAATAGAACTCGACGACGTCGTCGGTCGGCGTGGGCGTGTGGATGCGGTAGATCGCGCCCGGCCCGTCGAGGTCGGCGAGAACCAGGCCGCCCTGCTCCTTGCGGAGGAACGAGTACGCGCCGCTGAAGCCGTCGTCGTTGCCGCCGCTGCGGTCGTAGCTCGAGACCATCCCGATTTCGACGGAGCGCCTGAGCCGCGGCAGAAGATCGAGCCGGGCCAGCTCGTCGATGCCGACTGCGGCGGGCTCGAACGGCGGGGCGCCGGGGCCCCGGCTCTCGGACGGCTGTCGCGGGTCGCCGCAGGAGGCGAGACAAGCGAGGGCGATCAGCCCGGTCAAGACGGTTCTGGTCATCGGACTTCTCCTCACGGGCGAGGGCCAGGACCGGGACCGGGCCCCCGGGGACGCGTGAGCCGGAGCGCGTCCTCTCCGGGACACGATATCAATTCCTTCGCCTCAAGCCAAGCCCGCCCTGGCGCTCCCTGACAGCGTGGGCTCGCTCGGATAGGGGCGGGCCTTGATGCGGGGGGCGGCCGGAAACGGCGAGGAATCCAAGATGATGACGCCGCGAGCGATGTCGAGCGCCGCGAGGTGTGCGCGGGAGACCTGGGTCGGCCGGCCGGACCCGGTTTGACCCCGTCTCGCCGGCTGCTATAGAATTCCCTTCAACAGCCTGTCACCGCCTTCGAGGAGGTCCATGATGAGGACAATGAAAGCCGAGAGAACGATCCGCATGGCCGTCGCGCTCGCGCTGTTCGCGGGAACGATCGCGGCGTGCGGGCCCAAGGAGGGTGGCGGGCAAGGGGGCGCGATACGTCCCATGACCGTCAAGTCCCCGGACGCCGACCTCGCCATCACGTTGTCGATCGCGGCCCTGCCGCAGCCCTATCTTCCGGGCGCGCGGCCGTATTACCGGGTGAGCTACAAGGGCGTCCCGGTCGTGGACGATTCGCCCCTCGGGCTCGATCTGCTCGGAGCCGAGCCGCTCGCCCGCGACCTCGAGGTCTTGGCGACCGACAAGCGGTCGAACGACTCGACCTGGGAGAACGCCTTCGGGACGAGGCGCACGGTCCGCGACCGCTACAACGAGCTCACGGTCTCGCTCCGCGAAAAAAACCCGCCCCACCGGCGGATGGACGTCGTGCTCCGGGCCTATAACGAGGGCGCGGCCTTCCGCTATGTCCTGCCGGAGCAGGACGCGCTCGGCGAGTTCACCCTGGCCGAGGAGTTGACGGGGTACTTCTTCGGGAGCGACGCCTGGGCCTTCGCCCTCGACCGGGGCCGCTTCAACACCGACAACGAGGGCGAATATGTCCGCCGGCCGCTCGCCGACATCAAGCCGGCCTCGATCGTCAACCTGCCCCTGCTCGTCGAGATGCCGGAGACGGGCCTGTGGGCGGCGCTTCTCGAAGCCGATCTGACCGATTACGCGGGCCTTTATGTGGGGGGCGTCGCCGGACGGCCCGGCGCGCTGGCGGCCAAGCTCTCTGTCCCGCCGACGCGAAGGGCCGACCAGGCCGTGATCGGGAAGACGCCCAAGGCGACGCCGTGGCGGGTCCTCATGGTCGGGGCCGATCCGGCCCGGTTCATCGAGACGAACGACATCGTCCTGAACTTGAACCCGCCGTGCGCCATCGTCAACACGTCATGGATCCAGCCGGGCAAGGCGGCCTGGGACTGGTGGTCGGGCAGCTACGCGGAAGGCGTGCCGTTCGAGCCCGGCATGAACACCGCGACGATGATGCACTACATCGATTTCGCCGCGCGCCACGGACTCGAGTACATGCTCGTCGACGACGGCTGGGCGCCCCCGGACGCGGGCGGCCGGCTCACGGACATCTTGAGGTGGAAGCCCGAGGTCGCCGTCCCGGCGATCATCGCCTACGGGAAGACCAAGGGCGTCAAGACCCTGCTCTGGGTCGAGTGGCGGGCCCTCGACAAGGTCATGGACAAGGCCATGGCCCTGTTCGAGGAGTGGGGCGCGGCCGGCATCAAGGTCGACTTCATGAACCGCGACGACCAGGAGATGGTCAATTTCTACGAAAAGGTCGTGCGCAAGGCGGCCGAACACAAGCTGATGGTCGATTTCCACGGGGCCTACAAACCGACCGGCTTGAGGCGGACCTACCCGAACCTGCTGACGCGCGAGGGAGTCATGGGCCTCGAATACAATAAGTGGAGCGGCCGGGTGACGCCCGGGCATGACGTCACGTTGCCGTTCACGAGGATGCTGGCCGGGCCCATGGACTACACGCCGGGCGGGTTCCGCAACGCGACCCGGGACGCGTTCGAGGCGCGCAACGTGGCACCCATGACCCAGGGAACGCGGGCCCATCAGCTGGCCATGTACGTCGTCTACGAGAGCCCCCTGGTGATGGTGTCCGACTATCCGGGGGCGTACGAAGGCCAGCCCGGGATGGAGTTCATCAAGCGGGCCCCGACCGTCTGGGACGAAACGAAGGTCCTGACCGGCAGCCCGGCCGAGCACGTCGCGATCGCCCGGCGAAAAGGGGACGCCTGGTACATCGGGGCAATGACGGATTGGGAGGCCCGCGAGCTCGACCTGCCGCTCGATTTCCTCGGCTCGGGCGAGTTCGAGGCCACAGTGTTCGCCGACGGGCCCGATGCCGCCGAGGCCGCGAGGAGCCTCGGGATCACGAAAGCGACGGTCACGGCCGGCGACAGGCTCCCGCTGAAGCTCGCACCCGGCGGCGGCGCCGCCGTGATCCTCACCCCGATCCGATAGTCAAGATGGGGTCAAACCAGGCGTGTCCTATTATAAGTCAAACAAAACTAATTGGTTAGGGTCATAGGCTGGGTTTTTCTGATCGTCAGTATCGGTAAGTAGTTGATTTAGTGGGACTTTTTCAAACGCTGTGACGCTCAAAATCTGTAGAAAGCTGTA
>DSDX01000068.1 GCA_011048485.1 Candidatus Aminicenantota bacterium
AGATCGGCCAGGAGGGCACCCGCGCCCTCGACCAGAGTGGTCCGCGCCGCCCGGTCGTAGGTGGCCAGGGTGAAGAACGGCGAGTCCGCGTTGAGCAGGGCGAAGAAGGGACGGGCTTCCAGGTAGCCGCCCAGGGTGAACGGCTTCCGGGTGAACTCGCCGACGTCGAACTCGTACTCCTGACCCCGGGCGGGGAGCACGAGGGAGAGGAGGAGGAGGAGGGCCGCGGCGGGCCATCGTTTCGGATTCACCGGCTTTCTCTCCGAGATCCCACGGGGATTCGCCGTCTCCCTCCCCGCTCAGCGGCGCAGGGTCTCGAGCTGTGGCATGAACGTCAGCGTGAAGACCTCGTCCCTGAACTCCCGGGCCTTGAGCTCGGCGAAGATCATCACCGACTTGTAGCCCTTGTAGAGGGGGCTTTCGGTCTCGATGACCGAGGGGCGGACCAGGCCGCCGCCGAAATCCTTGACCTCCTTGAAGTGCAGGGTCTTGACGAGCAGTCCGGCCTCGGTCAGGCAGTCGATCCGGACGGGCAGGAGCCTTGTCCTGTCCAGCCGGATCGTCAGGCGGTCATAGGCGACCGCGGCCGTCCTGGCCTTGACGTGGAGAACGGTGTCGCCTTCGACCTCCTCCATCCGCTCCGCGGCGTACTCGACGGCGTAATCCAGCCGCAGGATGTCGGCGTTGTTGAAGACGCCGCCCACCACCGACTGGAGGCTCGTGATCCGGATGGGCTTGGCCACGTTGGGGACGTAGAGCCACATGTTGTCCTCGAGCCTCAGGGTGCTCCGGCCCTTTTCGCTGGCCGGGGAGAGGAACAGCGCGGCGACCCGGTCCTTGCCCTTCTTGACGGTGTAGAGCACGAACTCCTTGGTCCGCCCGCTGGACTCGATATTGATGAGCTTCCGGTAGGCTTCGAACGAATCGGGATTCAGGTTGCGGTCCATCTTCGCCAGGATGGCGTCGCCTTCGGGATGCTGGGCCGCCGGCCCCCATCCCGCCAACAGGGCCAGCAGGACGATCCCCGCCGTCGTTCTCATGCGTTCTCCTCTCAGACCTGGCGCAGGGCCTTGATGGGATCGAGCCGGGAGGCCCGGCGGGCCGGGCGCAGCGAGGCCAGGATGGTCACGGCCACGACGATCAGGCCGATGGTCAGGATGTCGGACGGATCGACCCCCGAGTTGAGGACCAGCCCTTCCTGCCGGCCGAAACTGAACCTGACCCTGAGGATATTCAGGACGGCGATGGCCAGGCTGCCCAGCGCCGCTCCCGAGGCCGCCCCCAGCACGCCCAGGCCCAGGCCCTCGACGAGGAACAGGGAGACGATCCGGCCCGGCCGGGTCCCGATAGCGGCCATCGTCCCGATCTCCCGTGTCCTCTCGTACACGGCCATGAGCATCACGTTCATGATGCTGATGAGGACGACGGCGATCAGCATGAGCTGGATGAAGAAGGTCATGACGTCGATCATCCTCACGATGTTGGAGAACGGGGTCAGCTTCGTCCACCCATGGACCTCGAAGACGGGCTGGCCCTGGGCGTTCCTCTGCGGTCCCAGCGCGCCCTCCAACCTGGCCACGACGCCGTCCAGCTTCCCGATCCTGTGGAGACGGATGGCCACCTCGGACACGGCCGGCTCTTGCAGGCGCAGGATCTTGCGCCCGTCCTCGATGTGGATGTAGCCGTCCCTGCCGCCGGGGCCCGTGACGCTGCGCAGCACGCCGCCGATCGTGAACTGGTAGCCGTTGACCGAGCCGTCCTCGTTGGTGGCCACGACAACGGCGATGTCGCCGACCTTGACCTTCATGCCTTTGGCCAGGAGCTCGGGCACGAGGATCTCGCCGGGCTCGATCGCCCCGTCCCCCTCGATGATCCGCGAGGGCAGGAGCGGCACGGTGGCCCACTCCTTGGCCGGGTCCACGGCGTTCAGCCGGATGTTGGTCGACTCGACGAAATTGCTGAACACGCCGCCGAACTTGAGGCGCGGCGAATAGGCTTCGACCTCGGGGATCGCGCCCAGGGCCTCCTCCACGTTCCGGATGGCCGGCGGGGCCAGGTTGAGATTGAGGGGCAGATTGTCGAGGGAGGCGACGTAGCCTCTCCTGTGGATCTGGACGTGCCCCAGCATGGAGTCCGTGATCTCGCCGATCATCATGCCCTTGAACGACGCCGTCACGCTGACGAAGACCAGGACGAAGGCCACGCCGATGGTGATCAGGGACATGGTCAGGAAGGTGCGGCGCTTGTAGCGGAACAGGTTGCGGAGGGCGATCTGGACCAGCTTAAGCATGGCTCTCTCCTCCGACACCGGCGCCCGGGGCCGAGCTCTCGACGAGGGCCCCGTCCCGGAGCGTGTGGACGACGTCGGCTTCGTCCACGATCCGCATGTCGTGGGTGGAAAAGATGAAGGTCGTCCCCAGGGTGTCCTTCATGCTCTTCATCAAGTGGATGATCAGCCCGGCGGTGTGGCTGTCCAGGTTGGCAGTCGGTTCGTCGGCCAGGACGAGGTCCGGCTCGGTCACGAGGGCCCGGGCGATGGCCACCCGCTGCTTCTGTCCGCCCGACAGCTGGTCCGGGAATTTATCCCGTTCGGCCGCCATCCCGACGGCTTCGACGAGCCGGGCCACCTTGTCCCTGCGCCTTCCGGCCTCGACGCCGCGAACCATGATCAGGGGATACTCGACGTTCTCGGCGACGGTCAGGACCGGGATGAGGTTGAAATCCTGGAAGATGAAGCCGAGATGCCGTCCCCGGAAGATGGCGCCCTTCAGCCTGTCGAGCCCGGCGACGTCCGTCCCGGCCACCCGCAGCCGGCCCGACGTGGGCCGGTCCAGGCAGCCGATCAAGTTGAGAAGCGTCGTCTTGCCGCTCCCCGAGGGTCCGACGAACGAGACGAAGGCGCCGGACCCGACCCGGAAGCTCACGTCGTCCAGGGCCCGGATGCTGACCTTCCCGTTGACGTAATCCTTGGTGATCCTCTCGGCGACGACAAGATCCATCGGACGGTCCTTTCTTGTCCAGGGGGTTTGTTTATCATAACATAGTCCCTGCGGATCTCGTCGATACGCTTGGGCCGTGACGGGCCGACGATATCGAAAGGATAGGCGATCATGTCGAAATTCCCCCTCGACGTCCTCGAGAAGCGCGTCTTCCCCTTCACCGGGACCAAGGACCCCGACGTGCTCCTGGGAGCCGTTTTCGGTGAGGACGCGGCCCTGACCAAGGTCGGCGGGGACATCCTCGTTTCCCATGTCGATCCCATCGTCGGGGCCATCGGCGACATCGGCTCGCTGGCGGTCCATGTCGCCTGCAACGACATCGCCACCGCCGGGGTGCCTCCCCGCTGGGTCCTGCTCCTGGTCCTCGTCCCCAGGCCCGAAGACGTCGACTTGTTGGAGAGGATCATGAGCGACGCCGGCCGCGCGGCCGAAGCCATCGGGGTCTCCATCATCGGCGGCCATACGGGATATTCCTCGGGGTTGTCGCGGCCCCTGGTCGCCGTGACGGCGATGGGGACGGCGTCCGGCCGCAGGCTGGTCAGGACGAAGGGCGCCCGCCCCGGCGACCGGATCCTGGTGACCAAGGGCGTCGGCATCGAGGGGACGGGCATCCTGGCCCAGGATTTCCCCGACGTGGCCCTCAAACTGGGCCTCGGCGAAGGGGACCTGGCGGAGGCGCGCGCCCTGATGACCGGGGTCAGCGTCATCCCCGAAGCCCTGGCGCTGGCCGAGCGAGGCGCCACGGCCA
>DSDX01000038.1 GCA_011048485.1 Candidatus Aminicenantota bacterium
ATGGCTTCAGAGCCCTGAAATGGATAAAATGGTCACACGAGGCAGGCTTTCAATCCACCTTCAGAAAGCCCCTCAACTGTCCAAAGAATGGGGAGAGGGTCACGATCTCTAAGCACACGCAAGGGATTTCGTCAAGCCAAGGTGAGAATTTCATTATCAACCACAGTACTATAACTCACTCGACGGACACTCCCAAAAAGGGTACTTTGAGTGCGTTTGAGACTCTGCGCCTCAGAAATCGCCATTCGCGGACCGCTTGGTCGCGTTTAAGTTTCCGGAAGGCGCGTTAAAGCGATGATTCAAGACCCCTGTTGATTTAGACCGATATCGCCCAGGAAGACCCTGTCCCGCCATCGTTGACGCTGCTCCCAAGGCTTGATATCCTTGGGCTGACCCGGTCAGGGGGTAACGGCCATGCGGTGTCCCAAGTGCCAGCGCGTCAATCAAGATGACTCGAGTTTCTGCGCCGGATGCGGAGCCAGGCTAACGCCGGGCCGTGGCGCGCCGGAAGCCCCTCCCGAGGTCTCCCAGACCCTGACCAGCCCGCCGCCCCCGACCAAATGGAAGGCCGGCCAGACGCTGGCGGGGAAATACACCATCCTGGGCGAACTCGGACGGGGCGGCATGGGCGAGGTCTACCTGGCCGAGGACACCTCGCTCGACCGCAAAGTCGCCCTCAAGTTCCTGCCCGAGTCGACCTACGAGGACCCGGCCATGCGGGCCCGCTTCGTCCGCGAGGCCAAGTCGGCCGCCGCCCTGAACCACCCCTATATCTGCAGCGTCCACGAGGTCGGGGAGGTCGAGGGCAAGCTCTTCTTCGCCATGGACCTCATTGAGGGGAAGACGCTGCGCGAAACGCTTCGCGGCGGGACCCTTGCTCCCGAGCGGGCGCTCAGGATCGCCGCCGAGGTCGCCGAAGCTTTGCAGGCCGCCCACGAGAAGGGCCTCATCCACCGGGACATCAAGCCGGCGAACATCATGCTGACCCCCGAGGGCCATGCCAAGGTGATGGACTTCGGATTGGCCAAGCGGATCCCCGCCAGCCCGGAAGCCGATACGACCGTGGCGGGAGGGGCGACCGTGACGGTGACAGCGGGGGCGACGGCCGAAGGCCTGACCCCCGGGACGCCCGCCTATATGTCGCCCGAGCAGTTGCGCGGCCTGCCGCTCGATCCGCGCTCGGACATGTTCTCCTTCGGTATCGTGCTCTACGAGATGCTGAGCGGGCGGCATCCGTTCAAGGGCGAGACCGACCCGACGACCGTGAGCGCCATCCTCAACGAGGAGCCGCGGTCGATGGCCGGCGCCATCGAGGGCCTGCCCGAGCGGGTCCGGCGGATCGTCGCTCGGACGCTGGCCAAGGACCCCGGCGAACGCTACGCCGCGATGGCCGAGGTCCGGGCCGAGTTGAACGGGGCCCTCGCGGATATCCAGGGGACCAAAGCCAAGCCCTGGTTCAAGCCCGTCCGGGTCGCGGTGACAGCGCTCATCCTGGCGGGCGCGGTCCTCGGCGCGGCTTGGCTGGCCAAGACGCTCTTTTTCACGACCCCGGCCGCGGCCCTGGCCTTTGAGGAGCGCGACTGGATCCTGATCACGGATTTCGAGAACCTGACGGGCGAAGAGATGTTCGACGCCGGGCTCGAGACCGCGCTGACGGTCAGCATCCAGCAGTCCAAGTACGTCAACGTCTACCCGCCGAGTCGCGTCCGGGAGACGCTCAGGCGGATGGAACGCGAGCCCCTGACCCGCGTCGACGAGGCGGTCGGCCGGGAGATCGCCCTCCGGGAGGGGATCAAAGCGCTTCTCGTCGGCGGCATCAGCCGGGTCGGAAGCGAGTATCTGCTTACGGCCCGGCTGGTCGATCCGGAGAAACAGACGGCCGTTTTCTCCGATTCGGCCCGGGCGGGGACGGGCGAAGACATCCTGGCCGGGATCGACGTTCTGGCCAACAAGGTCCGCCGCGGGCTCGGCGAGTCCCTGGCCAGGATCGAAAGCGGTCGCATGGCGCTCTATAAGGCCACGACGTCGTCGCTCGAAGCGCTGAGATATTTTTCGGCGTCGGGCCGGGCGTCGGACGACGTGGCGATCAAGCTGCTCAAGCAGGCCATCGAGCTCGATCCCGACTTCGCCCTGGCCCACGTCGAGCTGGGGGTCAAGTATTATATCGGCGGCATGCGGGCCGAGGGGGAAAAGCATTTCGAGAAGGCGCTGGGGCTCCTCGACCGCCTGACTGGACGCGAGCAGCTCTGGATCCGGGCCCTGGTCGAGGATTGGCGGGGGAACCGCGAGGAGGGGATCCGGAACTACAGGGCCTACCTGGCCCAGTACCCGGACGACGGCACGGCCTGGTTCCGGCTGGGATACGCGACTATGGTATCGAGCCAGCCCGAGGCCGCCATCGAGGCTTTTAAGAGGGTCATCGAGATCGACCAGGGTTCGGCCAGCGCCTACGTCAACCTCGCGAGCTGCTATAACATGCAGGATGAACGGGAGGCGGCGCGCGAGCATTACCTGAAGGCGTTCGCGCTCGATCCGTCGCTGGAGACGGGCCTCTATGTCAACAACGAATACGGCTTCCTGATGGTCCGGATGGGCGACATCGCCGAGGCCGAGAGGATGTTCGAGAAGATGGCCGGTCTGGAAAACAACTGGAGGAGAACGAAAGGGCTCCGGTCGCTGGCCCTCCTGCGGATGTATCAGGGGAGATACGAGGAGGCCCAGGAGAAGCTGAGGGAATCGGCCGGCCTGAACCGGGCCCGGAAAGTGGGTTTGAGCGAATTCCGGGATCGCCTCTACCTGGCGATCGCCTATCGAAGGACGGGGCGGGAGGAGGAGTTCGAGAGAGAGCTGGCGGCGATGGAGGGGATCCGAAAAGCGATGAAGATCGAGCCGTCCTTCTTGGCCAAGCTGGGGACGCTTTACGCGAGGGCGGGAAGAGTGCGGGAGGCCGAACGGCTCCTCGAGGCGGTGAGCGGCGCGGTCGGCGATGTTCTGGCCGCTTCGGGGGTGTCGAGGAGCGGAGCGGGCGACCAAGCGGCCTATCATCGGCTCAAGGGCGAGATCGAGCTGGCGCGAGGGAAGTACGAGGAGGCGATCGAGTCTTTCACGATGGCCGGGAATCTGCGGGATTTCTGGCTGGAGGACAGCCTGGCGCTGGCCTACAAGAAGAGCGGGAACATCGACAAGGCCATCGAAGAGTACCTGAAGTTCATGAAAACGGACGTCCTGGGATACGAAGCCCAGGACGAGTGGTGCGCCGCCCCCGAGGAGCTGGCGAAGCTCTACGAAGCCAAGGGCGACGCCGCCGAGGCGGCCAAATGGCGCCAAACGTTGCTTGGCTTTGGCAAACAGAAGATAATAAAGCCCTTAGAATAATTAATAAGCCTACTGAAACCCTTAGAACAACGGTTTCCCACGAAAAAACCAAGTTCTAAGCGCTTGCCTGTACAATTGAAGCAATTCGTTACGTGTTACGTGACATATGCATTCATGTCATTTGTCGTTGTCTGCCCATGCCACCGGGTGAGAACGCTTAGCTCCCCGGACAACGTGGCTTAAGGCGAAGGAAAAGGGCCCTGACCGATTCTCCGACTTCGTTGTCTCACGAGAGCTTCTCCCTTTTGTTCGAATAATCGTTACCGGAAAATTGAGAGCAAGTGAGCGCTATCGCATCCGAGAAACGTCCTTATAAGTGAAAGCGGAAATATCAGCGGAATAAGCGGAATCGTTCGTACCAATACAA
>DSDX01000386.1 GCA_011048485.1 Candidatus Aminicenantota bacterium
CAAAACGAGAGCCGTCACCGGGGCTCGTCGCTTCATCTCGCTCCTCCTTCCAATCGCGCTAAACCGTGACGTCGGCCGGGTAGGCCGGGACCGGCTCCGGCTCATCGAGGTAGTCTTCCTTGGCCGCCCGGGCCATCGCCTCGATGAAGGTGTCGATCTCCTCGAGGGTCGTATAAATGTTCGGCGACACCCGCAGGGCTTGGTAGTCGAAAACGGAGTTCGGCGGGGCCCCGCCGACCAGCGGGACGACGACGATCCGGTAGTTCCTCCGCAGCCACCCGGCCAGCTCCCGGACGTCGAGGCCATCAATGAAAACGGCCATGACGCCCCAGGCCTGGGGCGGTTCGCCGGTCTCCGACAGGACCTTGCTGCGCGGGTATGACCTGAGGGCGTCGACCCAGCGCATGTTCAGGTAGCGCAGCCGGGCCGCGATCCGGGCCGTGCCGATGGCCTGGTGGAAGGCCAGCGACTCGCCCATGGCCGCCCGGATGGCCCAGGGATGGGTCCCGATCGACTCGAACTTGCGGATATTGTTGTCCTGCTGTTCCGGCGCGGCCTGGAGCGGCCAGAACCGCGGGATCATCTCCTTGCGCACGTACAGACAGCCGTTGCCGATGGGGGCCAGGAGCCACTTGTGCAGGCTGACGCCGTAGGCGTCGCACTCGAGGTCCCGGAGCTTGAAGGGGAAGTGGCCCAGGGCGTGGGCGCCATCGACGATGGTCACGATGCCCTTGGAGCGGGCCAGGCGCGACAGCCGCTGGACCGGGAAGAGCTGGCCCGTGAGGTTGGTGATGTGGGTGAAATGGAAGACCTTCGTCCGCGGGGAGACGGCCTTCTCGAACATGTTGTAGAGGAAGTCCTGCGTCGCCGGCACGGGGAACTGAAGACGCGTGACCTTGATGCCGTCGCGCCGCATGCGCTGGTCCCAGGTCGTCAGCATGCGCGGGTAGTCCTGCTCCGTCGTGATAACCTCGTCGCCGGCCTCGAGGTCGATGCCGTTCTGGACGATCTGCAGGGCCTCGCTGGCGCCGCGGGTCAGGGCCATTTCCTCGATATCGCAGCCGAACTCGTTGGCCATGCGGCGGCGCAGGGTCTCGCTGTTGCCCGCCACCATGCCCTGGTAGTGGACCGGGAGCATGTTGATCATCTCCGTATAGCGGAAGAGAGAGTCGAGGGCGACCCCCGGCATGGGGCAGGTGAAGCCGTTGTTGAGGTTGATGAGCGAACGGTCGAGCTTGAAGGCCAGCTGGATCTCGCGCCAGTAGAACTCGTCCGCGGCCACCTCCTCGGGGGTCATGCGGGCGACCGACTGGCCGGCTGCCTCGACCCGAGGCAGGCTCTTGGGGTCGAAGGCCAGGGCGGCGGCGCCGAACGCCCCGACGGACGACATGAACGCCCTCCGGCTCCACTGCGTCTTCCTCATGGCTACGACCTCCTCATGAAGATGGGGGCGGCTTCCCGGCCGCTTGCGGCGATTGTAATGCACCGGGCAGGGGCGGTCAAGGACGGACCCGGCGGCGCGCCCTTCACCGGCTCATCGTCCGGCCAGTCCGAGCTCCCGGATGATGTGCGACGCGCCCGAGAACTTGTCGGTCACCCAGAGGATGTAGCGGACGTCGACGCTGATCGAGCGCTGCAGCTCGGGGATGACGTAGTAGTCCCCGATGACGCTCTCATAGGTCATGTCGAAGATGATGCCGATCTGCTCGCCCTTGGCGTTGAGGGTCGGCGAGCCGGAGTTGCCGCCGGTGACGTTGGTCGTATTCAGGAAACAGCACGGAACGTCCTGAAGCTCGTCGTCCTCGTAGGGGCCGAAGTCCTTGGCCTTCCAGAGCTCCTCGATACGGTCCGGGACGTTGAAGGGGAACTCGCCCGTCTCCTTCTCCAGGACGCCCTTGACGGTCGTCTGGGACAGGTAGAGGACGGCGTCGCGCGGCTCGTAGCCGCTGACCGGACCGTAGGTGAAGCGGATCGTGCCGTTGGCGTCGGGGGCATAGGCGCCGCTCTTCATCTCCAGGATGGCCGCTTCATAGGTCTTCTTGAGGTCGGCGCCCTCGCGGCTCAGGCCCTTGCTCTCCTCGCGGACGACCTTGAGCTCCTTCTCGATGTCCGCGGCCAGATCGAGGAAGGGATCGTCGAGAGCGGCCAGCTGGGCCGGCTTGAGACCGAGGAGCTCGAGCCTCCTGGCCGGGTCGCCCAGGACCGTACCGGCGTACATCGCGTCGACGCGGGCCGCGATCTCGGCGTCGCTCCCGGCGACCAGCCCCTTCAGGGCGGACGGCCAGGCCTCGAGCTCCGGGTGGTCGGCCTTGAGCCGCCCGATCGTCCACTTGAGGAGCTCCCGGTCCGTCGCGAAGACGTATCCCCGCTCGGCCAGCTCGATGCCCTGCTTGAGCCGGGGCAGGTTCCGTTCCTGGTAGGGCTGTTCGCGCTCCTTGTCGGGCTTCTGGAGCTCCTCGACCGCCCGGACGATGTTGGAGGCCTGGCTCAGGATGGTCGAGCCGCCCAGAACGCTGTTGAGGAGCTCCGTGCGGGCGCCGAACGCCTTTTGCCGGGCCAGGAAGGCCTCGAGGGCGGCCGCGGCCCCTCCGTACATCTTGGCCCGGGAGGGTTCGGCCGCGATCCAGTCGAGGAGTTCCTTCTCCTGGGCCGCCTTCTTGGCCACGAGATCGTACTTGACGAAGCCCTCGAGCTTGCCCTGCCTGTTCTTGAGGCCGTTGTAGAGGCCCCTGAGCCGGCTGGCGTAGCGGATCTCGACCTCCTTGTCGTCCTTGCCGGCGGCCTCGTAAAAATCGATGAGGGCCTCCGTTTCCTCGATCCGCTCGGCCATGTTCTCCTGGTCGGCCTTGAGCTCGGCCAGCGAGAAGTTGCGGTAGGTCCGGCCGGGATAGCCCATGACGAAGGTGAAGTCCCCCTCCTTGAACCCGTCCAGAGAGAGCTTCAGCCAGACCTTGGGCTTGTAGGGGACGTTCGAAGGGCTGTAGTCGGCCGCCGTCCCGTCGGGGGCGACATAGGCTCGAAGGAAGGAGAAGTCGCAGGTGTGTCTCGGCCACATCCAGTTGTCGACTTCGCCGCCATAGTTCCCCAGGTCCTGGGGCGGGGCGTAGACGAGCCGGACGTCGCGGATCTGCTTGAAGGTGTAGAGGTAGTAGGCGTTGCCGCTGTACATCGAGGCCAGGGTGCAGCGCAGGTCCGGACCGGCCTTCTCCCCGGCGGCGACAAGCTCCTTCTGGGCCTTGTCGTAAGCGTCGTAGCGCTGCCGGGGCGTCATCTTCGGCTTGAAAAAGGCGTTGACCTTGGCGGTCACGTCCTCATAGCCGAGCAGGACCCCGACGGTGTAGCCCTGGGCCGGGATCTCCTCGCCCCGGGTCCGGGCCATGAACCCGTCCGCGATGTAGTTCTTTGCCTTGCTCGAGGCCCTTTGGATGGCGCCGTAGGCGACGTGGTGGTTGGTCAGGACAAGGCCCTCGGGGCTGACGAATTCGCCCGTGCCGCCGCCGAGGTTGACGACGGCGCTCATCAGGCCTGTTCCGTCCGTCTTGTAGAGCTCGCCGGGGTCCATCCGCAGTCCCAGGGCCTTGAGGTTGAGGTCCTTCATCTGGTGCGGCATCCACATGCCGTCGTCCGCGCCGGCCATAAAAGCTAGGGCGAGGACCAGGACCGCAAGGGCGAAACGCTTGGCGAAGGTTGTCATGCTGCCTCCTAAGGTGTTCAAAGTCAGTAGATCTCGTAGAACC
>DSDX01000258.1 GCA_011048485.1 Candidatus Aminicenantota bacterium
ATCATCTTCGACCTCGACGGCACGGTCGTCGAGAACGACTACGACTGGCCGGGCATCCGGGAGGAGCTCGGGGCGGCCGAGACCTCCATCCTGGGCTACCTCGATTCGCTCGAGGAGCCCGAGCGGTCGGCCAAGTGGTCCGTTCTCGAGACCCACGAGGCCCGGCAGACGGAGGCCTCGAAGCTGCGCGACGGGATCCCCGAGCTCCTGGCGATGCTCCGCTCGCGGGGCGTCGCGACCGCGCTCGTGACCAACAACTCCCGCATGAACACCGAGTTCCTGCTCGGCAAGTTCGGGCTGATGTTCGACTGCGTCATCACCCGCGAGCGCGGCTTGTGGAAGCCCTCGGGAGCGCCCTTCCTCGAGGTCCTCAGGACGCTCTGCCTGGCGCCCGAGGAGTGCGGGGTCGTCGGGGATACCCGCTTCGACGTCCTGGCCGCTCTCGACGCGGGCATCGGCTCGATCTTCCTGCTCTCCGCCGACCCGGACCGGTTCGCCGGGCTCCCCATCGAGGTCTACCCGGGCGTGGCCGAGCTCCGGTCCCGCCTCGAAGGCCTCGTCTGAGCGGCGCGTCCTTGATTTATCGTCGGCGATTGGTCACAATGGACGGGACATTCCCCCGGAGGTCCCAATGACAGAAGAGAAGCTTCTCCTCATTCCCGGCCCGAGCCCGGTCGTCCCGCGCGTTCTCGATGCCCTGGCCAAGCCCACCGTCTCCCACGTCGGGCCCGATATGGCCCTCGACCTCAAGGAGGCCTGCGAGAACCTGAGACGGATCGTTTTCTGCGACGAAGGCGAGCCCTTCATCGTCGCCGGAGCGGGGACGCTCTCGATGGAGATGGCCGTGCTCAATACCGCCGGGCCGTCGGACCGCGTCCTGATCCTGTCCCAGGGTTATTTTGGCGACCGCATGGCCGAGATGTGCCGGGCCTTCGGCATCGATCACGACGTCCTCTCCTGCGAATGGGGACGGGCCGTCACGCCGCGCGAGCTCGACGCCCGCCTCAAGTCCAGGAACTACAACCTCGTCGCCTGCACCCACGTTGATACGTCGACCGGCGCCTGCGCCCCTGTTGAGGAGTACAGCCAGGTCCTCGAGAAGACGGGCTCCCTCTTCATCGTCGACGGCGTCTGCGCGACCGGCGGCGTGGCCGAGAGGATGGACGCCTGGGGCATCGACGTCGTGCTGACAGCGGCCCAGAAATGCCTGGGCGCGCCGCCCGGCCTGGCCATCCTCGTCCTTTCGGGGCTGGCCATGGAGAAGCGGCGCAGCCTAGCGGCCGTACCGGCCTATTACGCCGATCTCCTCCGCTGGCTGCCCATCATGCGGGATCCGGTGAAGTACTTCTCGACGCCGTGCGTCAACCAGATCCGGGCTTTCGCCGAAGCGACGCGCATTATCCTCGAGGAAGGCCTGGAGGAGCGCTTCGAACGCCACGATCTCTACGCCGAGGCCATCCGGGCCGGTCTCGACGCCCTCGGCTTCGCCTTCTTCACCGAACCGGATTTCCTGGCCCCGACCCTCTCGGTCGTTCGCTACCCCGAGGGCGTCGACGACGCGGCCTTCAGGGCCGGGCTCGCGGCCAACGGCGTCGTCGTCGCCGGCGGGCTGGCCGCGACCGCGGGCCGGGTCTTCCGCATGGGCCACATGGGCAACCTGACCTCGGCCCAGGTCCGGTTCGCGATCGAGGCCGTCGAAAAGACGCTCACCGGACTGGGCCGCGGGTTCGAACCGGGCTCGGGGCTTGCGGCCGTCGACGGCGTCCTCAAGGCCTGAAGAGCGGGACCCAGCGATGGCGCCCAGACCCGTGGTCCACTTGGCCCCCGCCGACGGCCGGGAGCCGGCGGAGGCCCTGTCCGAGAAGGCCAGGGCCGTCTACCGGGCGACGGGCTTCAACGAGCGCATCACCGCGGGCGATTTCGCGGCCCTCAAGATCCATTTCGGCGAGTCCGGCAATAGCGGACACATCAAGCCGGCCTGGCTGGACGGTCTCATCGGGGAGATCCGGTCGAGAACCGACCACGCGTTCCTGACCGACTCGAACACCCTCTACGTCGGCCGCCGCTCGAACTCGATCGACCATCTCCGCCTGGCCTGGTCGCACGGATTCACCCCCGAGGCGACGGGACTGCCCGTCATCATCGCCGACGGCCTCATCGGCCGTGACAAGCGGGAGCCCGGCCGCGCCCAGGCGCGGACCTCGTCGTCGAAGATCGCCAGCGCCATCTATGACGCCGACGCCCTCGTCGCCCTCACCCACGTCACGGGGCACGTCCAGACCGGGCTCGGCGCGGCCATCAAGAACGTCGGCATGGGCTGCGCCTCCCGGGCCGGCAAGCTCGAGCAGCACTCGGTCACTCGCCCCCGGATCAATCCCAGGCAGTGCCGCGACTGCGGCATCTGCAAGGACTTCTGCCCCGAGGACGCCATCGTCCAGGCCGAGGGCCACGTCGTCATCGACCCGGCCCGGTGCATCGGTTGCGGCGAATGCCTTGTGGTCTGCAAGCACGGCGCTGTCAAGATGAAGTGGGACGATGATTCCCGCCGCCTCCAGGAGAAGATGGCCGAGTATGCCAAGCGCGTCCTCGACCATTTCGAGGGCCGGTCCGTCTTCGTCAGCTTCCTCATCCAAGTGACCAAGGACTGCGATTGTATGTCCAAGAGCCAGAAGCGCATGGTCCCCGATGTCGGGATCCTGGCCTCTCTCGACCCGGTGGCCGCCGACCAGGCCACGGCCGATCTCCTCGTCGCGGCGGGAGGCGGGACGGACCCCCTTCGCGCCGGCTACGACATCGACTGGTCGGACCAGCTCTCCCATGGCGAGAGGATCGGACTCGGACGCAGGGCCTACAAACTGGTCAAGATCGGTTAAGGAGCCCCCCGCCGGCGGTCCGCGCCTCTCAGAGAACCTCTTCGTCGTCGGCGGTCCAGGCCGGGTCCACGATGCAGAGGAAGGCCAGCTGTTCCGTCCCCGGGTTCTCGATGAACTGGGTCTCGCCGGGCGGAATGTACACGGCCTGGCCGGCCGCCACCTCGGCCGTTTCCTCTCCGACGTGCATCAGGCCGCGGCCCTCGAGGATGTAGTAGACCTCGGCGCTTCTCAGGCGGTGGGGGAGGGTCTCCCGGCCCGGTCCGACCTCGGCGTGGGCCAAGCTGTAGCGGATCTCGAAAGGCCCCTTGGCCGGGTTCACAAGCTCCCTGAGGAAGGAGGCGTCCCCCGCCTCGATCCCCTCCATGCCCTCGAGTGACCGGATGATCATGGACCGCGCCAGGAAAAGAAAGAGTCGGGGAGGTGGGATTTGAACCCACGACCCCAGCGTCCCGAACGCTGTGCGCTAGCCAGGCTGCGCTACTCCCCGACGCGAGCGGCTTATTATACACGGTTCTCCGGCCAAAAGGAAGGGGACCGTCCCCGCCCGCTATTGACGGGGCCGCGGCCTGATGATAGAAAAGATACCGACGGTCCGAGGAAAGGAGACCCCGATGCGTTTACGCATTCTGCTGACCTTGCTCTTGGCGGTTGGCGCGGCCGGCGCCCTGGCCGCCCAGGACGCCCCGGCCAAGCCCTCCGACGTGGCCGGCGTCTGGGAGATGACGATCCAGACACCCCAGGGCGACATGCCCAGCGACGCGACCTTCGCCCAGGAGGGGGACAAGATCAGATTCACCATGCCCGGGTTCCAGGGCATGGAGATGATGGGGGAAGGCA
>DSDX01000128.1 GCA_011048485.1 Candidatus Aminicenantota bacterium
GAAATAATCGATGAGCAGCGGGATGTCCTCCTTGCGCTCCCGCAGCGAGGGCGAGTACAGGGGGACGACGTTGAGGCGGAAATAGAGGTCCTCGCGGAAGCGGCCCTCCTGGATCTCGGCGCGGAGGTTCTTGTTGGTGGCGGCGAGGACCCGGACGTCGACCCTGGAGATCTTGCTCGAGCCGACCTTCTGGACCTCGCCCTCTTCGAGGACGCGGAGGACCTTGGATTGGGTCCGGAGGCTCATGTCCCCGACCTCGTCGAGGAAGATCGTCCCGCCGTCGGCCTGCTCGAATTTGCCGGTCTTCTTCTCCGTCGCGCCCGTGAAGGAGCCCTTCTCGTGCCCGAAGAGCTCCGACTCGATGAGCTCCTCGGGGATGGCCGCGCAGTTGACCTGGACGAAAGCCTCGCGGGCCCTCAGGCTGTGGGCGTGGATGGACCGGGCGACAAGCTCCTTGCCCGTGCCGCTCTCCCCGTAGATCAGGACGGTGGCGTTGGTCGGCGCGATCTTGAGGATCTCTTTCCAGAGGTTCTGGACGAGGGGGTGGCGGCCGACGATCTCGTAGCGCTTCTCGGCCTTTTTCTTGAGGTCCTGGCACTCCCGGCTGAGGCTCGTCTGCTTGAGGGCGTTCCGGATGCTGATGAGGACGCGGTCGCGGTGGAGGGGCTTCTCCAGGAAATCGAAGGCCCCCAGCTTGGTCGCTTCGACGGCCTCCTGGATGGTGCCCTGGCCCGAGATCATGATGACCTCGGGGACGAACGGACGGCCCCGGATCTCGGCCAGGACCTCGAGGCCGCTCTTGCCCGGCATCTTGATGTCCAGGAGGACCAGGTCGACGCCGACCGTCTCCTGCAGCTTCTCCAGGCCGTCCTCGCCCGTCCCGGCCTCGAAGAACTCGTAGCCCTCGTATTCGAGGATCATCTTCAGCGACTTGCGGATGTTCTCCTCGTCATCGATGACCAGGATGCGGGCCTTTCTCTCGGCTGTCATGGTCGTCCGTCCTCCGCCGCGATTCTAGCACACCCGGGCTGTCGCCGGCAAAGCCGGGCCGTCCGCGGTCGATTGGAGGGCCCCGGCCCTTGTGGTAGACTGGAACGGAACGATCCGGGAGCGTATCCGTGGACATGGCGCGTGTGAGATCCAGGTGCGCGGCGGCCGCGGTTCTCGCCGCCGGCCTTTGGCTGTCCGGCGGCGCGGCCTTCGCGGCCGGGCCGGAGAGGGCCTTCGTCCTCGAGAACGGCCTCCGGGTCTTTCTCTACGAGAAGCGCGACCTCCCTCTCCTTCATGTCGTCACCGGCTTCGACGTCGGGGTCAAGGACGAAACGGACGAGACCAACGGCCTCGTCCACCTCCTCGAGCACTGCATCCTCTTCCGGGGGACCTCGGCCGGCTCGGAGGGCGCGATCGGGGCCCGGATGAGGCGCCACGGCGCTTCCTTCAACGGCCGCACGGGACCCGATCTCGCGGTTTTCGAGATCTCGCTGCCCGCCGCGTTCGCCGACTTCGCCCTCCGGAGCCACCGGGACATCCTCTTCGGGTTCGAGACGACCCAAGCCGAGATCGACAGCGAGAAGCAGGTCATCTTGGAGGAGCTCGGCCAGATGGAGGACGATCCTGAGCGCAGCGCCCTGGACCTCGTCTTCCAAGACCTGTTCGCCGGCCATCCCTACGGCCGCTCGGTCTACGGCCGCCGCGAGGTCGTGACCGAGGCGACCCGGGACGCACTGATGGCCTTTCACCGGGCCGCCTTCGTGGCCGACAACTGCGCGCTGGCCGCCGTTGGCGACTTCGACGCGGCCGACATGGAACGGCGGGTCCGGGAGGTCTTCGGGGCGCTGCCGCGGACGGGCTTCGAGCCGCCCGCCATCCCCATGGCCGAGCCGCTCGATAAAAGCGTCTCCCGGAGCCTCGTGCGCGACGTGCGCGAGGGGTACCTCGTCATCGCCTTCAACGCCCCCGACTACAACCACGCCGATCAATACGCCCTGAACGTCCTTGTCGAGGCCTTGGGGAGAGGCGTCAATCCCCTCTTGGCGGGGCATCTCCACGCCCTGCGGGACTCCGTTCAGAACGTCTCCATGTCCTATCTGGCCCGCCGTTTCGGCGGCGCGGCCGTCGTTTCGATCCGGGCCCGGCCCAAGGACCTCGCGATCGTCGAGCGCGCGGCGGTCAGGTTTCTCAGGCAGGCTCGCGACATGTCCTACTCCAGCGGCGACTACGCCGGCCTCGAGGCCTCGATGGCCGCCTTCGACTATCTGGCGATGGCTAAGAACCAGATCCGCTTCGCGACCGGGCAAGCGGAGGAGTCCGGCCTGCAGCTGGCCGCTTCGCTCGTCCGGCACATGCTCCTCAACACCCGTCCCGATCCGGGCCGTTACCTCGAAAGCATCGCGCGGGTCGACTCGAGCGACCTCCGGAAGGTCGCCTCCAGGTATCTGGGGCGGGGCGAATATGCGGCCGTTTCCGTCGTTCCCCCGGAGCGGAGGGGCCCGTGACAGCTTCGAGGGGAGGCCCCGGCCTGCCGGTCATCGTTCTCGCGGCCGTTGTCCTCATCCAGGCGGCCGCGGCGCCGGGCCAGGACGCGCGGGACTCCGCCATCTGGTCCCATGCGCCGGAGCGCTTCATGTTGGCGACCGGCATCCCCTGCGTTTACCAGAAGGATGCCGCCTCTCCGACCACGGCCGTCGGGCTCGTCATCGGCGGCGGCAGGTCCGCCGTCCCGGCCGGGCTGGACGGCCTGGCCGCCATCTCGACCCGGCTGCTGCTCGAGATCCCGGACGATGGCAAGGTCCGCGAGCTCATGGCCCAGGCCACCCGGTTGAGCTACGCCTGCCTCGAGGACCACTCCGTCGTCCTCGTCGAATGCCTGTCCGAGCACCTCCAGCAGGCCGTCCACACAGCCTCCAGGATCATCCAGGACCCTCTGATCTCGAGCCTTCGTGTCGGCCGGGCCAAAGACCTCATGGCCGCTAACATGAAGGCCGAGCGTGACGACGCCGTGGCCGCCGCTCGGGCCGCCGCCTTCCGGGCTTTTTTCGGCGGCCGCGGCTACGGCTCGGCCCCGTTCGGGACCGAGGCCGGGCTGGAAGCCATCGCCAGGAAGGACGTTTTCGCCTATGTTCGCCGGGTCCTCGTCAGGCCGAACGTCCTCTTCGTCGTCGAAACGGACCTCGAGAAGGACGCGATCCGGGAACTCCTCGAGAAGTCGTTCGATGCCCTCCCCGACGGAGAGGCCCCCGGCGCGCCCCTCCAGGAGCCGGCCCTGCCGGAAGAGCCCCGAGTCCGTCTGGAGAGGGAGTCTCGACAGACCTACGTCGGACGGGCCTTCGCGGTGCCGAGGGCCGGCCTAACGGACATGGCCCGCGGCTACCTTCTCGAGACGCTTCTCGGCAAAGGGCCCGGCTCCCGGCTCTGGCCCTTGAGGACGGACGAACGACTGGCCTACAACGTCGAAACGGACCTGACTTGGACCAGGGGCGCCGGCCTGGTCATCGCCTATCTCGAGGCCGGCCGGGCCAAGGCCGCCGAGGCTGGAGCGGCTCTTGACCGGGTCCTCGAAATCCTCGCCCGGGAGGGCGTCCCTCAAGCGGAAATGGAGGCGACGCGGACCATGGCCAGGGCCCGTTTTCTGCGCGGGCTCGAGACGAAATCGCCCCGGCTGAGGACGCTCGGCCTCTTCGAGATCCTGGCCCCCGGCGCCGGGGGC
>DSDX01000195.1 GCA_011048485.1 Candidatus Aminicenantota bacterium
GCCCTGGCTGAAGGCCTCCTTGAGGAGCGCGACGGCCTGCTCCTTTTCGCCGAGGAGCGATGCGATGCAAGCCCGCCAGTAGGTGTGACCGCCGAATAGAAAACGCCTGTCGATCGCGGCCAATTCCCCTGAGATCCTCAGGGCCTCGTCCCGGTCTCCCCGCCTGGCGGCCAGGGTCCCCCGGATCCCCTGGAGGCTGATATCTTCCGGGTGTTCCGCGGCCAGGGATCCGTAGATCTTTCCGGCCTCGTCGAAGCGCCCGGTAAAATAGAGCGCATTCGCATAAAACCCCTGACGGTCTTCCGTCTTTCTCTCGGCCTCAGGCCGGCCCTCGGCCCAGGCGATGGCCATGGCGGCGAACTCCCGCGAGGCCTCCTTGTGCCCGTGGGCACAAAGCTCCAGCGCGGCCTCGATCATGACCTCGCCGGGGGTAGTGCCGCTCGTCGCATCCGCGTCCAGGCACGCCGCAACGACCTTCCTGACTTCGCCGATCTTTCCGAGGGCGGCCAGGGCGCGGGCCTCGATGGCTGGGAAACGCAAGTTCTTAGAGAAGTATTTCTCGGCCTGTTTCGCGACCTTCAGTTCCTTTCTAAATTCTCCAAGCATGTGGTGCGCGTGTGCCAAGGCGTAAAATGGCCACCCGGCGGCGGGCCGGACAAAACTGGTTTTCGGGTCTAGGGATGCCAACAACGCGTATGCCTCGACGGCTTCGCGAGGCCGGTTCAGTTCGAGGGCCGCGCCGCCGAGGACATGTGAGATCTCGATACTGTCGGGAGCAAGTCTTTTAGCTTCCCGGATGGACCGTAGAGCCATCTCATTCTGGCCTCCGTATGAAGACTTGGCCCAGTCAAGAATGTGGGTTTCGACGAGGGAAAGCTCCTCGCGGGTCTTTTCGATGGACTCGAGATACTCGCAGGCTTTCTCGTAAAAGCGCTGGTTTCCATAGGCGACGGCGATATACAGTTTGGCCGTCGCAAACGTCGGGTCCAGCTCGACGGCCCGAGTGAAATGCCGGACCGACTGCTCGTAGTCCACGCCAAAGACATCCAATCCCTTGAAGAATTCCTGGTAGGCCTCGAAAACGGGCACCCGGCGCAACGTATGAGCATATCCAGCTATGGACGTATTCGAGAAATGGAGAGCCATTGCGCCCATGATCCTCTGAGTTAGCTTCACGATCAGTTCCATTTGCTGGCCGGGATCTCCCTCGAGGGCTTCGAGGGTTTGGATGGGCTTGCGGCGTGCGAGATCGGTGATAATGGCGTGGAAGTGCAACTTGCCATCGATGACAAAAAAGGCCCCGGACACAAGCGTTCCGGCTCCCGTGCGCTTGACCAGGGCGCGCATCTCATCCTGATCCCTGGGAGCCCCGGATTCGGCATCGATGATCCGGGCGGACTCCTGCGCGGACATTGGCAGGCCGACCTCTAGGAATCCTGTTTGCGATAGGCCTTGGACGATCTGGTAGGCGGTGATCTGGCCCAAGGTGTCGAGCTTCGCGTCGCCCGTCCGGTTGGCGAATGAGCTGACTAAGGCGAGCTTAGGATTCAGGGCCGGGCCGGGCTCCCGGATGGCGAGGAAATAGACCGCGGCGGCTACGGCGGCGAGCACGAGGATCGCGGGGACAAGCACTTTCCTGAGGTTGAACTTGACCGTGATCTCTTTCGAGGTGAAAGGCTTGCGCTTGGCGGCGACCCTTTCTGTTGTCGGCAGAGCCTCCCCGATAGCAGCCAGGTCCGTGTCGAGCGCGCCGGCGCTCTCGTAGCGGGCCGCCTTGTCCTTCTCCAGGCACCTCAGAATGACCTGGGCCAGGCGCTCCGGGATCTGCGGATCGGCCGTCCTCGGGTCCTCGGGCGCCTCGTACTTGTGCTTGTGGGCGATCGCGAGCGCCGTCTCCCCGTCGAAGGGGCGCCTCCCCGCGACCATCTCGTAGAGGATGACGCCCAGCGAGTAGATGTCCGAGCGCTCGTCGGCGTCCTTCCCCTCGACCTGCTCCGGCGACATGTACTCCGGCGTCCCGATGAACGTCCCCGCCCCGGTGATGCTCTTCCCCAGGAGCGAGCGGGCGATGCCGAAGTCCATGATCCGGGCCTGGCCGTCCTCGTCGAGCATGATGTTCTGGGGCTTGAGGTCCCGGTGGACGACCCCCAGCTTGTTGGCTTCCTCGAGACCGGCGCAGACCTGGCGGGCGACCGCGACCGCTTGCCCCGGGCTCATCCGCCCGACCTTGCGCAGGAGCTGCCGCAGGTCCTCCCCGTGGACGTACTCCATGGTGATGTAGCGGGTGCCCCGGTCCTCCCCGAGGTCGAACATCTGGCAGACGTTCTTGTGGCGGATCTTTCTGGCCAGCTTCAATTCGTTCGAGAACCGCTCCACGGTCCTGCTGTCGAGGCCCGCCTCGGGCCGGATGAGCTTGAGGGCGATCTTCTCGCCGACCTTGGTGTCGTGGACCTTGTAGACCCGGCCCATCCCGCCGTGGCCGAGCTCCTCGATGACCTGGTAGCGGCCGGCGAAGGTCGAGCCCGTCGTCAGCTCCTCGCGGGGCGGCTCCATCGTTTCCGTAACGTTTGGACGGCCGGGAGAGGGATCAGGGGGACACGTACCTGGTACATGTCCCCGGATCCGGATACCGCACTTGCCGCAGTAGGTCGTCTCCGGAGGGTTCTCGTGCTGGCACTTCGGGCATTTCACGGCCGATTCCCCTTATCTGCCCTGGCCCAAGCATAACGCCGACGGCCGGGAGTAGTCAACCGGCGCGGCGATTCATTTCTTGAGGTCTCTCAGGATCCGGCGGATCTCCGGCTTGAGGCCTTTGATGTCCCTACTTGCGACCGTCCAGAGGATCTCCAGGTCGATCCCGAAGTACTCGTGGATCAGTCTATCTCTCATGCCGCCCATCTTCTTCCAGGGAACCTTGGGATAATCGGCCGTGATAACTGCTGGTATCTTCTTCGAGGCCTCGCCGATCACTTCGATGCTTCTCACCACGGCGTTGATCGTTTTGCGGTCCTTTTTGAATTCCTCGAACTCCATGCCTTTGATGAAGCTCTCGATATCGCGGATGGAGTCGATGATATCCCGGACATAGTCCAGATAAACTCTGTTTTTCAAATATAGACGACCTCTTTGAGGATCCGCTCGCCGATGGCCGGCTTGAGCGCCTTCTTCGAAACGAGGTCCACCCGAATGCCGAACAAGGATTGAAGATGTTCTTCCAGGTCCATGAATTCGAAAAGGCCCACGGGTTCGGAGAACTCCACGAGCACGTCGACGTCGCTTTTTCGCTTCTGCTGTCCTCGTCGATAAGATCCGAAGATGCCGATCTCTTTGACCTTGAACCTTTTCTGGATCTCCGGCTTATGCTCAGCCAGGATAGCCTTGATGTCACGGAGATTTTTCATCGTTCCTTCGACCTGCCGTCCCTATCATAATGGATTATGGCGAAAACGAAAAGAAGAGAAGGATGCCGCGCGTGGCCACGGCTTTCAGCCCTTCGGGCGGAGGAGCTCCTTGAACGGCGGATAGTCCCAGAGGGGCTCGAGGTCGATGGCCTGGCGGAGGTGAACACCGTAGCCGCAGCCCTGGCTGAAGGCCTCCTTGAGGAGCGCGACGGCCTGCTCCTTTTCGCCGAGGAGCGATGCGATGCAAGCCCGCCAGTAGGTGTGACCGCCGAATAGAAAACGCCTGTCGATCGCGGCCAA
>DSDX01000399.1 GCA_011048485.1 Candidatus Aminicenantota bacterium
AGGCTGGCA
This sequence comes from Candidatus Aminicenantota bacterium, assembly GCA_011048485.1. Lineage (GTDB taxonomy): Bacteria > Acidobacteriota > Aminicenantia > Aminicenantales > Saccharicenantaceae > RBG-16-66-30. Next base: position 10 of record DSDX01000399.1, read on the forward strand.
GGCCCTGGATTACGACTGCGACGGCCGCGAGGAACTCCTCTACCGCGACCGCACGTTCGGACTCCTGGCCAAGCCCGACCGCGGCGGGGCGATCGTCGAGATCGACCACCGGCCCCGATCGCGGAACGTGACCAACGTCCTCGGCCGCCGGCCCGAAGCGTATCACATGGCCGCGGGCGGGCTTGGCCAGGAGTCCGAACGTGCGGTCGCGGTAGAGGAGTTCCTCGCGGCCGTCGCAGTCGTAATCCAGGGCCTGCCAGCCTTCCGGGTCGGGCACGGCCCTCTCGGCCTGGAGCAGATGGCGATAGGCGGCTTCCCTGAGATGGGGCAGATAGAGGCCGCCGAAAACGCCGTGCCAGTAGGGATCGTTGCATTGGCCCTTGTAAAGGTCCCTGAGGGGCTGGCCCTCGACCCCGGCCGAGCTGAGCGCCCGGGAGACGAGGATCATGCGCTTGTGGAGCTGGTCGGCCTCCGGATACTTGAGGCAGAAATCGCGGAAGAAGCCGGCCCGCAGGAAACGGCGCCCCTCCGGGCCGGCCGCGGCCTTGGCGGCGCGATAGGCTTCCTGGTCGGCGGGCTCGAGGGCCCACTCGGTCATCTCCTCGTAGGAGGCGGGGGGGAGATAGACCCGGCCGGCCGGCGGGTGGCTGTCCAGGTATTCGGAGAACGTCAGCGTCCGGATGTCCTTCTCCTCGATGAAGGCCAGGAACTTGCGCAGCCAGCCTTCGTCGTAGACCCATTTGTGCGTCCCGGGCCAAAGGCCGAACTTTTCCCCGTCGTCGCCGAGGATGGCCGTCCCGCCCGCCTCCCGGATCGAGGCGAAATAAGCGTCGATCTCCCCGAGGGAGCGGAACGGGATGTAGTAGCGCAAAGTCTTGTCGATCGGGAAGACGCGCAGGCGCCGGCCCTCGCTCTCGGTGACATAGCTCGCGGCCAGGTCGCGGACGCCCGCGTAGTGGAAATGCTCCTCGTCGAGCAGGGTGTACTCGATGCCCGCGGCGGCCAGGGTCCTGGGCAGGTCGGGCTCCCAGACCCGTTCGGCGAGCCACAGCCCGCGCGGCCGCTGGCCGAAGTTGTCGCCCAGGAAATCGCTCATCATGCGGATCTGCCCCCCCCGGTCCTCCTCGGGGATGAGCGACAGGACGGGCTCGTAGAAGCCCCCGCCGAGCAGCTCGACCTGGCCGATCGCGGACATCCGCCGCACCAGCTCCCAGCAGTCCCGTTCGCTCGCGGCCATGTGCTCCCAAAGCGGCCCCGAGAAATGAAGGGCGAACCGGAACGAGGGGTGCGCGGCCAGCTCGGTCAGGAGCGGCCGGTAACAGGCTTCGAACGCCGACTTGAAGATCGAAGGGAAGTTCCCCACCGGCTGATGGTTGTGGACGGCGAAGAGGAATTCCATGATCAGATCCCTTCCTGGGCCAGGATGTAGGCCAGGGCGGCCAGGATGACGGCCTGGATTTCGAGCTCGCGGGGATGGACGCGATCGACAACGTCGAGCGCGGAATGGTGGACGTCGAAATAGGTCTGGGCGTTGAGCAGGACCGAGGCGGGCACGGCGCCTCTCTCGACGAGCGGCCCGACGTCGACGCCTCCCCCGCCCGGGACGATGAAGGCAACCCCGAGCGGCCGGAAGAGGCTGGCGTACCGGGAAACACGTTCGAGCGCCTGGCCCCGGCTGCCGCCCACGGCCAGTCCGACCGGGGCGAAGCCGCCGCGGTCCGATTCGGCCGCGACGATGTGCCGCTCCCCCTTCCTCTCGGGCGAGGCGGCGTAGGCCCGGCCGCCCGTGCCGCCGAATTCCTCGTCCATGAACAGGACGGCCCGGACGGTCCGGCGCGGCCGCAGGCCGAGGTCGCGCAGAAGGGCCACGGCCTCGATGGCCGCGGCGCAGCCCGCCGCGTCGTCATGGGCCCCGACCCCGAGGTCCCAGCTGTCGAGATGGCCGCCGACGAGGACGATCTCCCGGCCGAGCTCCGAGCCCGTCAACTCGCCGGCCACGTTGGCCGAAAGGACCCGCCCGTCGCTGCGGCAGTCCATCCGGAGCGAGATCTCAACGTCTCTCTCCTCGATCAGGATCTCGCTCAGCCGGTCGGCGCCCGCCGTGCTGACGGCGGCGGCCGGGATGCGGAGAACGCCGGGCTCGTAGCGCAACATGCCCGTGTGAGGATAGCGGTCCCGCCGGAAGGTCAGCGAGCGGACGAGAACGGCCACGGCCCCGTGCCGGGCGGCGGTGGAGGCGCCGCTGACGCGCTGGTCGGCGGCCCCGCCGTAGGCCGCGAAGGGATCCGGGTTGCGCCTGTCCATCGGCCGGTTGAAGAACACGATCTTGCCCTTGACGGCCGCCCCCAAGGAAGAGACGTCTTCGAGGGAGCGGACCTCGACCACGGGCGCGGTGAGACCCCGGACCGGCGTCCCGACGCTCCCGCCGAGCGCGCAGACTTCGAGCGGGACGGCGGAACGGGCCCCGGCCGCCATGACCTCGGCTTCGGCGACGTCGCCCCGCACCCACCGCTCGACCTCGACGGGCTCCGTATGGACGCGCTCCAGGCCGAGCTCTTCCATGAGGTCCCGCGTGAGATCGACGGCCGCCGCGGCCTGGGGCGAGCCCGTCAGGCGAGGTCCGACCGACGTGATCCTCTCGAGGAAGGTGAAGGCCCGCTCTCCGGCCAGCCCGGCATCGCGGATCCGGTCGACGGCGCCGCGATACGATGTATCCGGGGCGGCGCAGGCCAGAACGAGGGCGGCCACCCCGGCGGCGGCCACGGGGAGCGCGGTTTTGGATCGGAGAAATGGTTTGCTCATGGCCACTCATCACCGCGCGCTCATTGGACCGGCCCGGACGCGGCGCGCGGGGCCAACGTCCGTCCTCACCGGTGGAGGAAACAGCGCTCCGAGTCGACCTCGCCCGACCCGCGGGTGATGATCATGGCCAGGCCGAGCTCGTCGGCCTTGGCGATGACCTCCTGGTCCCGGATCGAGCCGAGGGGATAGATGAGGGCCGTCAGGCCGTGCTTGCCGGCCAGCTCGACGACGTCGGGGAACGGCATGAAGGCGTCCGAGGCCAGGACGCAGCCCTCGGGCCCGTACCCCCGCCGCGACAGCCGGACGGCGTTCTCGGCCGAGTCGATGCGGCTCCGCTGTCCCGACCCGATGCCATGGGTCTTGTCCGCGGTCCCGATGACGACGGCGTTCGACCGGGTGAAGCAGGCCACCGTCCAGGTGAAGAGGGCGGCCTGGACCTCCTCGGGGGTCGGCTTCCGTCTCGAGACGACGTCTACCCTGTCGGCCGCGACGACCTTCGAGTCGAAGCGCTGCTGGACGAGCAGCCCGCCCGCCACTCTCTTCAGCTCGAGCCCGTTGTCGACGGACGGGGCGTCGAGAGGGGCTCCCATCTTGACGACCCGGAGGACCTTGCGCCCGGCTAGGACCTCGAGGGCCTCGGGCTCGAAATCGGGCGCGTAGACGACCTCGATGTTCCGGGGGCTTTCGACGAGGAGCCGGGCCAGGGGCTCGGTGACGCGGTAGCTGAAGACGTCGACGCTGCCGAAGTTGGAGAGCGGATCGCACTTCCAGGCCTTCTCGAACGTGCCGACCGGATCGTCGCCCAGCGCGACGCCGCTCGGCATCTCGTGCTTGATGATGACGGCGGCCTGGCGGCCCGGGAAGATCTGGATG
>DSDX01000191.1 GCA_011048485.1 Candidatus Aminicenantota bacterium
GCGTAGATGAGGTTGAAGGTGATGACGACGGCGAAGGCGATCGAGGACAGGATGAGGAGCGACGGCTTGAAGCGCCGCAGGACGACAAAGACCATGATGAAGACGATGGCCGCGATGAGCCCGGCGAGGAGGTAGAGGTCGTTGAGGTTCCTGCGGATCTCCTCGCTCTCGTCGTCGACGCTCTTGAAGACGAGATCGGGCGGGAGCTCGCGCCGGACCTCCTCGAGCTTGGCCTTGACGTCGCCGGCGACGCGGAGGGTGTTCGCGCCCCGCTCCTTGGAGACGGTCAGGCTGACGGTCGGCTGGCCGTTGATCCGGTGGATCTGCCGGATGTCGGCGTAGGTCACCTCGACCTTGGCCACGTCCTTGACCAGGATGGGATTCGTCCCGGAGTGGGCGACGACCGTCTCGCGGAGCTCGTCGAGGCTGTCGATGCGGTCGGCGAACTTGAACAGGAACTCCTGGGTGCCCCGCCGGACCCGGCCCGTGGGATAGGTCCCGAGCCGGGCCCCGATGGCCATGTTGATCGTGTACGGATGGAGGCTCAGGGCCTTGATCCGGTCCTCGTCGAGGACGACCCGGATCTCGGGCTCCGAGCCGCCGGCGACCTCGACGTCCGAGACGCCGCGGACCGCGCCCAGGCCGATCTCGAGCTTCTCCTTGACCAGCTCCTGGAGCTCCTGGAGCCCGTAGCGGCCCGAGACCGTATAGGAGAGGAACGGCCGGACCCGGAAATCCTCGGGGACGTAGGGCTGGACGTAGGGCCGGACCCGGGGCGGCAGGAGCGGCCGGGCCTTGGCCATCTCCTCGCGCAGGGCCAGCGTCGCGAACTCCATGTTCGTCTTGGGATCGAACTCCAGGGTGATGCGGCAGAGGCCGATCTCGGAGGTCGAGGTCATCTTGGTGACGCCCTTGACCCGGGCGCAGGCCTCCTCGAGCGGAGCCGTCACCTGGGTCTGGACGACCTCGGGGGGCACCCCCGGCCAGGAGGCGAAGACATCGGCCATGGGGTAGCTTTCCTTCGGCGCCAGCTCGATCGGCGTGTTCAGGAACGAATAGACGCCCGTGGCCAGCAGGGCCAGGAAGACCATGGCCGTGGCGACGGGGCGGTCGATGAAGACCTTCATCCCTTCCGGGCCTCCACCCATTCGTAGATGACGGGGATGAGGATGAGCGTCAGGAAGGTCGAGAAGAGCAGGCCGCCGATGACGACGACGGCCAGCGGCTGCATGAGCTCGGCGCCGCGCTCGAGGGCCAGGGCCATGGGCACCAGGCCGAAAAGCGTGCTGGCCGTGGACATGAGGATGGGCCGCAGCCGGACGTGGCTGCCCTCCTCGACGGCCTGGCGCAGTGGCATGCCGCCGCGGCGGAGCTGGTTGGTGTAGTCGATCTTGACCGTGGCGTTGTCGACGACGATGCCGATGAGGACGACCAGGCCGATGATGGAGATGACGTTGAAGGTCCCGCCGGTGACGAGGAGGGCGACGATCGCGCCGGCCGCGCCCATGGGCAGGGTGAACATGACGATGAACGGGTGGACGAGGGACTCGAACTGGGCGGCCATGATCATGTAGGTCAGGAGGGCCGCGAGGATCAGGGCCAGGGCCAGCGACCGGAAGGACCGCGACATCTCCTCGCGCTCGCCGCTCCAACTGACCCGGTAGTCGGCCGGCAGGGTGAGGCCGGCGATGGCCTTGTCGATGGCAGGCGCGACCTGGCTGATCTTGCGGCCCCTGAGGTTGGCGGTCACCAGGACCTCGCGCTGCTGGTCCTCGCGCCGGATCTCGCGCGGCCCGCGGACGATCTCGTAGGAGACGAGGTCGCGGAGGGGCACGGACCTGCCGCCGAAGGGCAGGGCCTCGTCGAGGAGCCGCTCGATGTTCTCGCGCGAGGCGTCCTCGAGGCGGACCAGGATGTCGTACTTCTTCTCCATCTCCCGGAACTGGGTCGCCACCCGTCCCCGCACGGCGCTGACGAGAAAGCCGCCGATCGTCGAAGGGGACAGGCCGGGGTATTTCCTGAGGGCCTCCTTGTCGACGGTGACCTTGAACTCGGGCTTGCCCTCGCCGATGTTCGTGGCCACGTCCGCGACGCCGGGGATCCCGGAGAGGCGGGCGGCCAGATCCGTCGCGATCTCCTTGAGCCGGTCGAGGTCCCGGCCCTTGACCTGCAGGCCGATCTCCGCGGCGGAAAGGGCCAGGAATTGGTTGATCGTCGTCTGCTCGCGGACGATCGTGTAGGTGATGTCAGGGAACTGGGCCAGGCGCGAGCGGGCGGCGTCGAGGACGCCCTCGAGCTGCTTGGGCCTCCCGACCTCGACCAGGACGCGGGCCGAGTTGACGGAGATGTCGGGATCGGCGCTCTCCATGCCGCTGACGATGCCGATCTGCGAGAGGACCGTCTCGACCGGGGCCAGGCCGCGCAGGTGGGCCTCAAGCATGACCGCCATCTCGGCCGTTTGCTCGAACGAGAAGTCGACGGGCATCTTGACGTCGAGCTCGAAGGTCGTCGTCTCCATGGGCGGCATCAGCTCGCTGCGCACGAGGCCGCCGAGGGCGAAGACGACGGCGAAGAAGATCAGCGTCCCGGCCATGATCCGGCCCTTGTGGTCGAGGCTCCAGGTCAGGAATCTCTCGTACCAGGCGACGAAGCGGCCGTAGACGGCGTTGAAGGCCCGGAAGACGGCTTGGAGGACGGGCCGGAAGGGGAGGGCCAGATAGTGGACGATGAATGCGGCGAGCTGGACGAGGAAGCTGACGACGGCGTTCAGGGCGAAGCCGACGCCCTTGAACACCGCGTAAAGAAGGACGCGGACGGCCCGGAAGGGCGCGGTGAGGGCGGCCGGCAGGCGCTTCCCGCGGGCCGGCGGCGGGCCGCCGCCGTCGGCCCGGCCGGCCCCGGTCCCGGCGCCGCCCGCCTTCCGGGGATCCCAGATCCTGCCCAGCCCCCACGTCCAGGCCCATCGCCTCTCCTTCCCGATGCCGAAGTCGAACTCGCGCGACTGGAGCGTGGCGATCAGGGTCAGCGAGACGAGGAGCGAGGCCAGCAGGGCGAAGGTGACGGTCAGGGCCGTGTCCTTGAACAGCTGGCCGGCGACGCCATGGACGTAGATGACCGGGAGGAAGACGACGATCGTCGTCAGGGCGGTCGAGATGACCGCCGGGCCGACCTCCTTGGTGCCGATATAGGCCGCCTCTTTCAGGCCCTTGCCGAGCGTGCGGTGGCGGAAGATGTTCTCCGAAACGACGACGGCGCAGTCGTCGAGCATGCCCACCCCGAGGGCCAGGCCGCCGAGCGACATGATGTTGAGCGTGACGTCGCCGAAGAAGAGCAAGCTGAACGTGCCGATGATAGAGATGGGGATGACGGTGCCGATGATGAGCGGCGTCTTCCATTCTTGGAGGAAGATGAGCAGGGTCAGGAAGGCCAGGACCGCGCCCTGGATGAGCTCGTTCGAGACGGCGCCGATGGCGCTCTCGATGGCCCGAGCCTGCTCGTTGACGATGTCCAGGTCGATCCCGGCGTTCTCGGCCCGGATCTGGGCGATGACCTCGCGGACGAGCCTCGTTACCTGGACCGTGTTGGCCCCGGACTCCTTGCGGACGAGGAGGCCGATCGACTCGGCGCCGTCGAGCCGGGTCATGCCCTGCCGCTCGGCGATCCCGTCGCGGACCTCGGCCAC
>DSDX01000101.1 GCA_011048485.1 Candidatus Aminicenantota bacterium
AGAAGAGCACTAAACGCAAAGGAGAGCTTCATGTCCCCAAGAATCAAGGTCCTGAGCCTGGTCGTCTTCACCGTCGCCCTCATGGCCCTGCCCGTTCTAGCCCAGGAGGCCGCCGCGGCGGCCGAACCGGACAAGTCCGCCGCCGACCTCTTCAAGCTCTCGCTCATCGTCGGCGGGGCCGTCATCACCCTGGCCGTCATCGCCGGCGCCTTCTGCCAGGCCAAGGCCATCACCGCCGGATGCGAGGGCATCTCGCGGAACCCGGCTGGGGCCCCGACGATCCGGTTCCTCCTCATCTTCGGCCTCGTCCTCATCGAGACCCTGGTCATCTACGCCCTGCTCATCACCATCATCATCCTGATGGTCCAGTGGGGGAACTACATCCCCGGCGCCTAGCGGCCCAGGCGCCTCCGGGTCCCCGAGAGGATGACGGGTTCGACGCTTTCGCTCATCGCCGCGTCCTTCAGGCGGTTCAACAGGGACAAGTGTTGGACCTCGGCCATCGTCATCTCCTATTTCTCGCTTCTCTGCAGCGTCCCGCTCGTCGCCCTCTTCTTCGCCGCGGCCGGGCGGTTCCTGGGCGACACCGAGATGGCCCTGCGCAGCCTCAACATCTTCACCGACGAGTTCTTCGCCCGGCTCAGCCCGGGCTTCTTCAAGAGCCTGGGCGACCTGTCCGGCGCGGTCGGACAGCTCGGGCTTTTCGGGGTCGTGGGCTCCCTCGTCTCGGCCTCGTTCCTTTTCTCGAGCCTGATCACGGCCATCAACCAGATCTTCCGGACGACCTACCACCGGTCCTTCTTCTACAACCGGCTCATCGAGTTCCTGACTATGGCCGCCGTCGGCATCTTCATGCTCTTCTCCCTGGCCATGACGGCCGTCTGGACGGCCTTCGGCCGGACTCTCCAGGAGAGCGAGCTGGTCCGGGCGACCCTCAATCCCGAGGCCGTCGCCGCCGTCAACAACGTTTTCCTGAAGTACGTCATCCCCTCGGTCTTGACCTTCCTGATGTTCTTCATCCTCTACAAGTTCATCCCGGAAGCCAAGGTCCGCACCCGGGCGGCGCTCGTCCCCGCGGCCGTCGCCGCCCTCCTCTTCGAGGTCTTTAAAAGGCTCTTCGCCTTTTATGTCGTCCACTTCTCCGCCGTCGGGATCGTCCTCGACCGGCTCCTGCAGGGCACCCTGACATCGGTCCTCTTCTTCGTGCTCTGGGTCACGTCGTCGCTGGTCATCCTGCTCTGGGGCGCGGAGCTGGCGGCGCTGCTCAACGAGAGGTATGAAGCGGCGGACGCGGTCAAGGCCCCGCCGAGCCCACCTTCGGCGCCCTGATCGGGGACAGGCGCCCCAGGTCGGGGACAGGCGTGGTTCCCCGAAGGGCAAGACACGCCGAGGGGAGTCCTCTTCGGAGCATCTCCCCGTTCGCGTCCTGAGCGAGCCTCGCGGTCTTCGGGGGGGGTGTTCGGGGGGTCGCCCGTCGGGTCTCAGACGTGCTTGTTGATGAGGTCCAGGAGCTTGGCCTTGGGCATGACCCCGACCGCCTTTTCGGCGACCTGGCCGCCCTTGAACAGGATGAGGGTCGGAATGGCCATGACGCCGTAGGTTTGGGGCATCCGGCCGTTGTCGTCCACGTTCATCTTAACGACCTTGAGCTTGCCCTTGAGGTTCTCAGCGATCTCCTCGACGGCGGGGGCGATCATATGGCAGGGGCCGCACCAGGGGGCCCAGAAATCCACCAGGACGGGGACGTCGGACTTGAGGACATCGGCGTCGAACGTGGCGTCGGTACCGGTCAGGACGGCATCGGACATAACGGTTTCTCCATTCCTTAGCAATATAGTAGGGATTCACCAATCATAGCGGCAGAACCCCGACTTGTCAAGCCGCGGGGGCCGCGGATCAACCCCGCTATCGGGATGCCGGCCCGGGGACTGCGGGGGGAACGCCCAAGGACATGGCCTCGACCAAAGAGGGACGGTCCCACGCCTACTCGGCCCAGCCGAGCTTCTCCTTGACCAGGGCATAGTACGTGCGCTTGGACGAGACGACGAGCTTGAGCTCGAAGGGGGCTCGGCGGATCTCGACCGTGTCGTCCCTGGCCATCTGGCCGCCCCGCTGGCCGTCCAACGTGAGATGGACGTCCTCCCCGCCCGTCAGGAGGCGGATGCCCACCGAAGAGGTCGCCGGCACGGCCAGGGGCCGGAAGGACAGGGTGTGGGGACAGATGGGCGTCAGGACGATGGCCGGGACCCGGGGGTGGAGGATCGGCCCGCCGGCGGAGAGCGAATAGGCGGTCGAGCCCGTCGGCGTCGCGACGATGAGGCCGTCGGCCTTGAGCGTGGCCACGTTCCTGCCGTCGACGGCGATGGCCAGCTCGATCATCCGGGCCAGGGCGCCCTTGGTGACGACGACGTCGTTCAGGCAAAAGGACGCGGCCTGGGCCATCCGGGCCTCGAGGAGCCAGCGCAGGCTGATCAGGGCGTCGTCCCCGCCCAGGAACCGGTCCAGGGCCGCCACGGCCTCGCCGACCGTGATCTCGGTCAGGAAGCCCAGCCGCCCCAGGTTGACGCCCATGACCGGGACGCCCGTCTGGGCGGCCTGATGAGCGACGCTGAGGAGGGTGCCGTCGCCGCCGAGGACGATGACCAGGTCCGAGGCCGCGGCGATGGCGGACCGGTCGACCCCGCCGGGCCGGCCGAGCTTCCGGGCCGCAACGTCCTCGAGGACGCAGGCGATGCCGCGGCCCTCGAGATGGTCGACCAGGGTCTTGAGGATGCCCTCGACCGAGGGCGCGTGGGCTTTGATGACGAAGCCGGCCTTTGTCACATCAGGCATCGCTCGTCGCCTCCTTGATCCAGGCTTGGATACGCTCCGCGTGGAGGTCCGGACGGCCCTTGACCCACCAGACGAAGAACTCGACGTTCCCCCTCTGCCCCCGGGTCGAGCAACGGATGACGCCGTTGGGGCCGAACCCGAGCGCCCTGGCGCCGGCGAGGACCCCCGCGAGGACCCCGGCGTGCACGGCGGCGTCGCGGACGACGCCCTTCCTGCCGACGTCCTTCAGCCCGGCCTCGAACTGGGGCTTGACGAGCGAGACGAGGGCCCAATCGCCCGGGATCCCCCTAAGCGCGGGCAGGATCTTGAGCACCGAGATGAACGAGACGTCCATGGTGACGATCCCGGGCGGCTCGGGGATGTCGGCGGGCCCGAGCTCCCGGGCGTTCATCTCGACGCGGACGACCCGCGGATCCTGGCGCAGGCGCCAATCGAGCTGCCTGGTGTCGACGTCGACGGCGTAGATCTTCGAGGCCCCCCGCTGGAGCAGGCAATCGACGAATCCGCCGGTCGAGGCTCCGATGTCGAGTCCGACCAGGCCCCGGACGTCGATCCCGAAGCGGTCGAGGGCCTCCTCGAGCTTGAGCCCGCCGCGACCGACGAAGGGCAAGGGCTCGGCCACGTCGAGGGCCGCTTCCCGGTCGAGAAGCTCGCCCGGCTTGCGGACCGGACGGCCCGCGCTCGTCACCGCGCCGGCCATGATCAGCGCCTGGGCCTTTTCCCGGCTCGGCGCGAGGCCGCGGGCGGCCAGGAGCTTATCCGCGCGTTCTTTCATCGGCGTCAAGGGAAGGGACGGCCCGGACGAAATCCCGGATCTTGCGGACGATGGACGGCCCGTCGAGCCCGACG
>DSDX01000402.1 GCA_011048485.1 Candidatus Aminicenantota bacterium
AGCCTGGCCATCCTCAAGGACCACGGCCTGGCCGGGGTGACGGCGGGACTGAAGAACTACTTCGGGTCCATTCACAATCCGAACAAGTACCACGAAGGCCGCTGCGATCCCTTCGTCGCCGAGGTCTTCGACGCGCCGCCCGTGAGGTCCAAACATCGCCTGACAATCCTTGACGCCCTGACCGTCCAGTTCCACAGGGGCCCCTCGTTCCACGCCCGTTGGGCGGACAAGTACGGAGGGCTCGTCTTCAGCCGCGATCCCGTGGCCGCCGACGCCGTGGGCTGGTCGATCATCGAGCGTCTTCGGGCGGCCGCGGGCTTGCCCGATCTCGAGGGGGAGAGGCGCGCCCCATCCTATCTCCGGACGGCCGAGCGGATGGGTCTCGGCCGGGCCGATCCGGCCTCGATCGAGACGGTCGAGGAGACGGTCACGTGAACAGGCGCCGTTTCCTGCGTGGCGCCGCCGGGGCCGGTCTGGCCCTGGGCGCCGGTCTCCCCTCCGTCGGCCGCCGCCTGGCGGCAAGCGGCGCGGCGCCGAACCTCTCGCGTGTCGAGGCCCGCTATTACGACAAGCTCCCCGACCGGGAGATCGAATGCCGGCTCTGCCCCAAGCTCTGCCGTCTCGGCGACAAGGAGCGGGGGTACTGCGGCGTCCGGGAGAACATCGGCGGCACCTACTACACCCTGGTCTACGGAAAGGCCTGCAGTCTCCATGTCGATCCGATCGAGAAGAAGCCTTTCTTCCATGTCCTGCCCGGGACCGGGGCCCTGTCTTTGGCCACCGTCGGCTGCAACCTGAACTGCAAGTTCTGCCAGAACTGGGAGATCTCCCAGGCCAGGCCCGAGCAGGTCGAAGCCTTCGACCTGCCGCCCGAGACGGCGGCCGCCCGAGCCTCCGAGACAGGCTGTCCGTCGATCGCCTACACCTACACCGAGCCGACCGTCTTCTTCGAGTACATGTACGACACGGCCGTCCGGGCCAGGCGGAAGGGCATCCGGAACGTCGTGGTGACGGCCGGCTACATCAATCCCGAGCCGCTCGCCGATCTCCTGGGCACCGTCGACGCCGTCAAGATCGATCTCAAGGGATTCACCGAGGCTTTCTACGGCGAGTACGTCCGGGGCTCGCTGAAGCCCGTTCTGGAGACGATCCGGGCCGTCGCCAAGACCGGCGTCTGGCTCGAGATCGTCTACCTCGTCATCCCCACGCTGAACGACCGCCTGGACGTCGTCCGCGACATGTGCCGCTGGATCCGCGACGAGGCCGGGACGAGCGTGCCGCTCCATTTCACGCGCTTCCACCCCATGTTTCTCATCAAGAACCTGCCCCCGACGCCTGTCTCCACGCTCGAGGCCGCGCGGTCCGTCGCGCTCGAGGAAGGCCTGCGCTTCGTCTATGTGGGCAACGTCCCCGGACACGAGGGCGAGAACACGTACTGCCCCGACTGCGGCCATGAGGTCATCGTCAGGAACGGCTTCAGGATCGAGACCGGGGGGCTCGAGAAAGGCAAGTGCGCGAAATGCGGGACGCCGATCCCCGGGCTCTGGGCCTGAAAGGACGGTTGCCGCCGTTCGTCCTGGGCTTCTTAGCCGCGTCCTTCCAGATCTATCTCCTCAGGGAGTTCAACGCCTCGTTCGCGGGCAACGAGCTCTCCTTCGGCCTCTTCCTCGGCTCCTGGCTCTTTTGGGGCGGGATCGGCAGCTTCGTCAAGCCCCGCGGCCGGCCGGAAGTCGTGGCTCGGAGGGTCGCGCGTCTCTACGGGCTGGCCTTCGCGCTCTTCGGCCTCGGCCTGGCCGGTCTGCGCTTCTCTCACAAGCTGTTGGGCGTTCTGCCGGCCGAACTGACCGGGCTCGTGCCGGCCCTTGGTTTCGCCTTCGCCCTCAGTCTTCTCGTGAGCTTTCCGCTGGGCCACGGCTTCGTTCTCAACGCCCGTCTCCTCGACGGCGATGTCGCGGCCGTCTATACCCTCGAATCGGCCGGCGCGGCCGCGGCCGGTCTGATCGTCCACTTCCTTCTCATCCCCGCACTCTCGAACTGGCAGGGAGCGGCCCTGGTCGGATCAGCGGCCTCGGCGGTTGTCCTCGTGGCCATGAAGCCGGCCCGTTGGCGGTTTCTCCTGGTGACGGTCCTCGCCCTGGCCGCGGGCCTCTCGCTGATCGACGTCCCGGCCCAACGAGCGGCTTGGAAACCTCTCCGGCTGGTCGAGACCGTCGATACGCCCTACGGGAAGCTCCAAGTCATCCGGACCGGCGAACAGGTCACCTTTTTCGACAATGGGCTGTCCGTCTTCTCTCACCCGGACATCGGGGCGGCCGAAGAGACGGTCCACTTCGCCCTGCTTCAGCGCCAAGGTCAACGCCGCGTCCTGCTCATCGGGGGCGGCGCGAGCGGGGGGGCCGCGGAGGCCCTGAAGCACCCCGGCGTCAGGGTGGACTGTGTCGAACTCGATCCGGCCGTCATCCGGCTGGCCGGACGGCATCTCCAGCCCCGGGACCGCGCCGCCCTCGACGACCCGCGCGTCCGCGTTTTCCACAGCGACGGCCGGACCTTCCTGGCCCGGGCGGCCGCCCTCTACGATGCCGTGCTGCTCAGCCTGCCCGAGCCGGCCACGGCCCAAGTCAACCGATACTACACGCGGGAGTTCTTCGAGGAGGTCCGGGAGAAGCTCGCCCCGCGGGGCGTATTCTCGTTCGCCGTGCCTTCGGCCGAGAACTATCTCTCCGAAACCCTGCGACAGTTCCTGAGCTCGCTCGCGGCGACGCTGCGCGGCGTGTTCCGCGAAGTCTTGGCCGTGCCGGGCGGGAATTGCGTTTTCCTGGCCTCCGACGGGGCTCTCACGATCGATCCCGGCCGTCTTTCGGCCGCCATCGCGAGCCTGGGCCTGGACCTCCGTTATGTCAGCCCTGGCATGCTCCCGGCCCGTCTCCATCCGGCCCGGGTCAAAGAGCTGGAGGACGCGTTGTCGGCCCCTGACGCGAGGATCAATCGGGACCTCGTCCCCGTGAGCTACTACTTTCACTCGGTCCTCTGGGCGGCCCGATTCGGGGGCCTCGAAGCGAGGCTCCTCCGTGCCGCCGGGAAGGTCGCCAGGGCCTGGATGCTCGACATCGCCCTCCTGGCCTTCGCTTTAGGATTGGCCTTCCTGGCCGTGTTCAAGAAGCGATCGCCGGCCCGTTTCCTGGTGCCCATGGCCGTGATGGGATTCACGACCATGGCCGTGGAGCTGGCCGTCTTCATCGTTTTCCAGGCCCGTTTCGGCTTCGTCTACGGCAAGATCCCCCTCCTGCTCGCCGCTTTCATGGCCGGGCTGGTGGTCGGATCGCTCGCGGGGCGGGCTCGGCGGCGGCCCAAGGAGGCCGCCGAACTGGCCGTCGTCCAGGGCGCCTTCGTGATCTGGCTCCTCCTGACGACCGGCAGCCTGTCCGGAGCCGGGGGGGAGCCCGTCCTCTTCATCCTTCTCTCCGGCTTCGGCGCCCTCGGCGGATATCTCTTCGTCATGGCCAACAGGGGCCTTCTTGGCCTGACGGCCCACCTCGGGCTCGGCTACGGCGTCGACCTGCTGGCCTCGTTCGCGGGCGTCATCCTGGCCACCTGGCTCGTCATCCCCCTCTTCGGCATCCCCGCTCTCATCTGGCGTCTGACCATCCTCAACGCCCTCTGCTTCCTCTACCTTATCG
>DSDX01000277.1 GCA_011048485.1 Candidatus Aminicenantota bacterium
CGCGGCGGCCGCCGCGATCCTGAGAGCGCGCTTGTCCATGTGACCTCCTCGTCGGTTGGTAAGCGGAGGATATGCGGAACGCGCGGCCAAGTCAACCCAGCCCGGACGGAGACGTCGAGGAGGATCCCCGAGCCCGATTTGGAAAAGTTCAGACGGAGCGCGTGCCGGACGAGGGCAGTTTGCCCGCAAACCGGCAAAACGTGTTTGAGCAAGGCTCAGCGAGAGCCGAGCGATTTGTTTTGCCGCCGAGTCCGGCGCACGCGACGGCGTCTTCGAACTTTTCTCATGAGGGCGAGGGGATCCTCCGAGGCGGTGCGCGGAGATGATCCCCAAGCCCGATTTGGAAAAGCTCAGAGGGCGAGGGGATCCTCCGAGGCGGTGCGCGGAGATGATCACCGAGCCCGATCTGAAAAAGCTCAGTCCGGGAGATCGACCAGGGCGACGGCGTAGCAGGCGATGGCCCGCTTCTCGCCGACGGGCCCGAGCCCTTCGTTGGTCTTGGCCTTGATGCCGACCGCCGCCTCGGGCAGGCCGAGGGCCGGGCCGAGCGCCGCCTTCATGGCCGGGATATAGGGACCCATTTTCGGCTCTTCGGCCACGATGACCGTGTCGACGTTGACGACCGTCCCGCCGCGCGACCGGAGCCGGCCCATGACGGTCTCGAGGAGCCCCAAGCTCCGGGCCCCCTCGAAGCGGGGATCGGTGTCCGGGAAAAGGGTCCCGATATCGCCCTCGCCGAGGGCCCCGAGAAGAGCGTCGATGACGGCGTGGACGAGGGCGTCGCCGTCCGAGTGGCCGGCCAGGCCGGAGGCGTGCGGGACCTCGATCCCCCCGAGGACCAGCGGCCGGCCGGGCTCGAGCCTGTGGATGTCGTAGCCTATCCCGATCCTAGGCATCGAGGAGCGCCTCCGCGATGGAAATGTCGATGGGCGTCGTGATCTTGATGTTCCGCGGGTCGCCCGGGACGGCGGTCACGGCCAGGCCGGCCCGCTCGGCCAGGGCGGCCTCATCAGTCCCGTAGAAGCGCTCCCGGCGGGCGGTCTCCAGAGCCTCCTTCAGGACCTCGTAACGGAATCCCTGGGGGGTCTGCGCCCGGGCCAGGGAGGATCGGTCGACCGTCCCGGAGACGCGGCCGTCCTTGACTTCCTTGATGGTGTCGTCGAGGGGGAGCACGGGAATCGCGGCGCCGTCGGCGCGGGCCGCGGCGACGATCCGGCTGATGAGTTCGGCGCCGACGAGCGGCCGGGCCCCGTCGTGGACCAGGACGATCTCGGGCTCCGACGCGGTCAGGAGGCGAAAGCCTTGCCAGACCGAATCCTGGCGCCGCTCGCCGCCGCGGACGATGTCGACGATCTTGGCGTAGCGCAGGCGGTAATGCTTCAAGTCCTGCTCGTCGGGGAGGACGAGCACGATGGCCTCAATGGAGTCATGCGCCTGGAACCGCTCCAGCGTCCATTCGAGGACGGGCTTGGCCCTGAGATAGGCGAACTGCTTCTTGTCCCCGAAACGCCGGCCGGCCCCCGCGGCCACGATGATGGCGGCGGCGCCTGTCATGGCTTCGCTCCTGCGCTCATGGTCTCTCCCTGCGTGTCATGTGGCGATCCCGGACGGCGTCAGAAGACGCGCTGAAGGGCCTCGCGGACCGTCCCCGCCCCCCAGCATTCGATCGCCGGGATCTCTTTCCGGTCGAGGGCGGCCAGGTTCCCAGCCGGGGCGAGCACGGTCCCGAAGCCCAGGGCCTGGGCCTCCTTGATCCGGACGAGCGGTTGGCCGACGGATCGGATCTCTCCGGACAGGCCGACCTCGCCGAAGAAGGCCATGTCCTGCGGCAGGGGCATGTTCTTGAGCGAGGAGACCACGGCCATGACGACCCCGAGGTCGACCGCCGGCTCGTCGATCGACATGCCCCCGGCCACGTTGATATAGATGTCCTCTCCGGCGAAGCTGTAACCGGCCTTCTTCTCGACCAGGGCGAGCAGCATGGCCGTCCGGTAGTGGTCGAGACCGATCGTCATGCGGCGCGGATTGCCCGAGAAGAGCGTCGAGGAGACCAGGGCCTGGATCTCGGCCAGGAGCGGCCTCGTGCCCTTGACCGTGCAGACCACGGCGCTGCCGGGCTCGCCGCGGGGGCGCTCGCGGAGGAAGAAGGCGGACGGGTTGAGGATGGGCTGGAGCCCCGAGGCCGTCATCTCGAAGACGGCCAGCTCCGAGACCGGGCCGAAACGGTTCTTCATGGCCCGGAGCACGCGGTGACTGTGGTCCCGCTCCCCCTCGAAGAGGAGGACGACGTCGACGATGTGCTCGAGCGACTTCGGGCCGGCCAGAGAGCCCTCCTTGGTGATGTGGCCGACGAGAAAGGCCGGGATCTGACGGCTCTTGGCGAATCGGAAGACCTGGTTGGCCGCCTCCCGGACCTGGCTGATCGTCCCCGGCCCCGAGGTCATCTTGGCCGAGAAGACCGTCTGGATCGAGTCGATGACCAGGACCTTCGGCGCCACGCGTTCGGCTTGGGCCAGGATGCGCTCGAGGTTGGTCTCGGCGAGGAGGAAGAGCCGGCCGTTGCGGACGCCCAGCCTGTCCCCGCGGAGCTTGATCTGCTCGAGGGACTCTTCGCCCGAGACGTAGAGCACCGGGGCATCGGCGGCGGCCATGTCCCGGGCCACCTGGAGGAGGAGCGTCGACTTGCCGATGCCCGGCTCGCCGCCGACGAGGACGAGCGAGCCGGCGACCAGCCCGCCGCCGAGGACCTTGTTGACGTCCTCGATGCCGACGGCGAACCTCCGGCGGGGGATGTCCTTGATGTCCTTGTAGAGAACGGGCTCGGCCGGGGCGAACGCCAGCCCGCCGGGGGAGGCCTCCTCCTCGATCTCCTCGACGAGCGAGTTCCATTCGCCGCAGGAGGAGCAGCGGCCCATCCACTTGGGATAGCGGGCGCCGCAGCTCTGGCAGATGAAAACGGTCTTGTCCCTCATCCCCCCTCTTTGTGTAACCTGGGAAAATTCACGAGCCGAGGCGGCTGCAGAGGCAAGAGGTCAAAGGGTGAAGCTGGACTCGGAGTACTGCGAACCCTTAGCAGCTCGGCAGATGCGGCCGGATCGGTTTGCCCGAAGGGTGAAAACGCTGCTCTTGGTTCTTCGGATCTGACTGAAGAATGCAGCGTTGTCATGAATCGCCCAGGTTCAGTACTCCGGAGCGAACTGCTCCATGTCGGCGAAGCGGGCGTACTCTCGGATGAAGGCCAGCTGGAGGTTGCCGATCGGCCCGTTCCTCTGCTTGGCGATGCTGACCTCGGCGACCCCCCGGAGGGTCTCGTCGTCCGGGTGGTAGAACTCGGGCCGGTAGATGAAGATGACGACATCGGCGTCCTGCTCGATGGCCCCCGACTCGCGGAGGTCCGAGAGCATGGGCTTGGGCTCGCGCCGGCCCTTCTCGGGGGCCCGGCTGAGCTGGGAGATGCCGACGACGGGAATGCGCAGCTCCTTGGCCAGCTCCTTGAGGGATCGGGAGATGAAGGACATCTCCTGGTTGCGGTTCTCGAACCTTCCGCCGGTCCGCATGAGCTGGATGTAATCGACGAAAACGACATCAAGCCGCTGCTCCATCTTCAGGCGCCGGCACTTGGCTTTCATCTCCATGATCGTCAGGGCCGGGGACTCGTCGATGAAGATGCGGGC
>DSDX01000165.1 GCA_011048485.1 Candidatus Aminicenantota bacterium
GCCGTCCCTGGGTCCCAGGCCGGCCCCCCGGCCGGGCCCCCGGCCTCCTCCCGGAGAGGTGGCTAGCGCGGTCGCGGCTTCGTCGCCGGAGCCTTGCCGGTCCCCGCGGCGGGAGCAGGCCGGCCCGGCGAGCGCGAGGGCGGCCGCCAAGGCGAAGGCTATGATCTTATTGGTCATCGTCGTCTCCTTCCAAGGGCTCGCCGACGGATCTCTCCAGGGCGGCCAGGGTGATGCGGTAGTTGTAAAGGGCGTCGGCATAGGACTTGCGGACCTCGAGCAGCGTCCGGCGGGCGTCGATGAGCTCGATGCCGCCGACCTCGCCCTCCTGGAAGCTGAAGCGGATGAGGTCGAAGGACTCTTCGGCCTGGGTCAGGATGTCCTTCTCGAACAGGGCGATCTGCGCCTCGGCCGCCTGGGCGCTGAGCCAGGCCTCCCCGACCTCCAGGCCGATGCGATTGGCCAAGTCCTCGGCCTGCCTCTCGGACGACCGGATCTGGGCCTGGGCCTCCGCGATCCGGCCCCGGGCCGGCTGCCAGAAGAAGAGAGGGATGGGGACCGACAGGGTGAAGTCCCAGGTCGTCACCTCCCCGGCGATGCGGTGCCTTGCGAACCCGAGGTCGAAATCGGGGAGGTAGCTCATGACCGCTTCGGTCTTCCGACGCTCCTCCTTGGCCAGCGCGGCCCGGGCTTTTTCCGCCTCGGGGCGGGCCCGGATCGCCCTCTCGACCAGAGCGTCCCGGTCGAACGCAACGGGCGCCGTTGTCAGCTCGCCCCGGATCTCGAGGGGCTCGAGCTTGGGCCGGCCGAGCAGATAGTTCAGGCGGGCTTTGGCCAGCCGGACCTCGTTCTCCGCCAGCATGACCGCCGTCTCCGCCTTGGAGGCCTCGACGGTCGCCCGGACGACCTCGACCCTAGCGACGTCGCCCGCCTCATACTTGGCCTCGGCCTTGTCCTTGAAGTCCCGGGCCAGCTCGAGGTCCTGGGCGGCGTACTTGCGCTTCTCGTCCGCCAGGAGGACGCTGAAGAAGACCTCCTTGACCTGGAAGACGAGATCCAGCCGGAGCAGGCTCTTGTCGGCCAGGTATTCCCGGGATTCGAGAGCGGCGATCTTGCCGCGCAGGGACCGGCGCCCCGGGAACTCGAGCGTCTGGCTGATCCCGAAATAGGATTCCCCGGAGCCGCGGAAGTCCAGGAAGCTCGGCTGGAGGTCCGAATCGTATTCCAGGGCCGGCTGGGGGAAGGACTTGGCCTCGCGGACGCGGGCCAGGGATGCCTGGTAATCCTCCTCGGCGGAGAGCCAGAGCGGGTTCTCGGCCAGGGACATCGCGATGCATTGGTCGAGGGTCAGGGCCGCAGGCGTCTCGTCCGCCCCGAATCCGGAGAGGCCGACGACGAGAACGGCGGCGGCGGCCGCCGCGACAGGGCGCATCCACTTCACCATGTTTCCTCCTCATTCCACAGGGGAAGCCATCTGTCCGGGGGCCGGACAGTCGAGAGACCGGGAGGGGGGTTCAGGCCGACGGCGGCGAGCGTGAACAGAGGGACGGGACGACGACATCGTGCCAGCTCAAGGGCTCGACCGCGATGAGGACTCCCTGCGGCAGGATGGCGGGCACGGAGAACGCGGCGCCCGGGCCGGTCGAGAGCGCGGACGTCAGGAACTGACAGGCGGGGCAGTCCTCACGGCTGGCGGGCCCGGTCTCCGTGTGCAGGAAGTTGACACCCAAGGCGATGGCCGCGAAGGTGAGCGTCACGGCGATGCCCAGGCCGCCACGGTACGGGACGCGGGTCGTCATGAGGACCCCATTATATACCTTAAAGAGGGGCAAGTTCAATCCCGTTTGATTCGGCCGGGCGAATCTGCTATTTTGGTTGACTCGGAGAGACACCAAGGAGGCCCCGATGACCCGTCACATCCTGCCCTTCGTCGTCGCGGCGGCGGTCTTCGTCGCCGGCGCGGCCCTAGCCCAGACGCCGGGCCAGAATCCCAAGGTCCTGCTCAAGACGACCATGGGCGACATCACCATCGAGCTCTATCCAGCCAAGGCCCCGATCACGGTCAAGAACATCCTGAGCTACGTCGAGGCCAAGCACTATGACGGCCTCACCTTCCACCGCGTCATTCCCGGCTTCATGATCCAGTGCGGGGGCTACACGCCCGAGATGGCCGAGAGGGCGACCAAGCCGCCCATCAAGAACGAGTCCGGCAACGGCCTGAAGAACGCCAGGGGCTGGGCGGCCATGGCCCGGACCCAGGAGCTCGACAGCGCCACGGCCCAGTTTTACATCAACCTGGTCGACAACTTCGGATTGGACGACATGAAGTACGCCGTCTTCGGCCAGGTCGTCGACGGGATGGACGTCGTCGACGCCATCGCCAAGGTCCGGACTGGGAGCAAGCGCGGCCACCGGGACGTGCCGATCGAGCCGGTCACCATCCTGTCGGCCGCCGTGGTCCAATAGGCCGCGTTCGACCCGTTCCCAGCGTCCCCGTTCGACGTCGGTTTACTTTTCGGGCCGATGGGTCTATCATCGGAAAAGGAAGGGTTCAGGCCCGAAAGGAGATCGTGAGATCCATGCCGAGAAGCCGTTTCGCAGCCGTCCTGGCCCTCGTTCTCACCCTGTCGGCGGCTTCGCCGGCCCAGACGGCTCTCGACCGGAACCTCAGGGACGGGTTGGCCTCGATCAGCCCGGCGGAAACCTATGATATCGTCAAGACGCTGGCCGGCCCCGAGTATGCCGGGCGCCTGACCGGGCACCCGGGCTACACGGCCGCGGCCCAGTGGGCGGCCAAGAAGCTGGCCGCCTGGGGGCTCAAGCCCATCTCGGGCAAGGACGGCTTTCTCCAGCCCTATCCCTCGCCTTACACGGTCATCGACAGGGCCAAGATGACGGTTCTGTTGCCGGGGGACCCGGCCGAGGCCGCTGCCCGCGAAATGAAGCTCGTCCCGGAGAAGGATTTCCTGCCCCTCCTCTACGCGGACAGCGGGGACAGGACCGCCGGGACCGTCTTCGCCGGCTGGGGCATCTCGGCCCCGGACCTCGGCTACGACGACTACGCCGGCCTCGATGTCGAGGGCAAGTTCGTCCTCTGCTTCCGGGGCACCCCCGACGGCGACGCGAAATACCAGCGCCACGACGAGCATCGGACCCGGATGAAGACGGCCCGCGACAAGGGGGCCGCGGGCGTCGTCTACATTTACGACGAGATGGTCTCCAATCCCAACGGCGACTTCCTCGAGGGCTTCCTGCCGGCCATGATCGGCCCCAAGGTCATGGACGCCATCCTCGAGGAGACCGGCTCGACCACGGCCGAGCTGAAGCAGGCCCTGACGACATGGAAGCGGCCCGTGTCCTTCCCGCTCCGGGCCAGGATCCGCCTGGCCGTCGAGTCGCGGCACTTCCCCCAGGCGGTCGGGTACAACGTCGTCGGCTATATCGAGGGCTCCGATCCCAAGCTCCGCCGCGAGTGCGTCCTCATCGGAGGCCATCTCGACCACACCGGAGCCCATATGGGCCTCCTGTTCCCCGGCGCCGACGACAACGCCAGCGGCAGCGCCACCGTCATGGCGGCCGGCAAGGCCTTCGCCGCCCTGGCCCGCAGGCCCAAGCGCTCGATCGTCATCGCCCTTTTCGGCGGCGAGGAGCTCGGCCTCCAGGGCTCGACC
>DSDX01000345.1 GCA_011048485.1 Candidatus Aminicenantota bacterium
CCTCCGCGGCCTCTTCTCTCTGGCCGTCGAGGAAGGTTTCATAGCCGCCAATCCGCTCCGCTCGTTCCGCTTCTATGTCGAGGATCGACAGACCAGGGCCCTGTCGTCAACCGAACTCCGGGAAATCCTGGCCAAGCTGCGGGCGATCCAGGCCGCGCCGGCCGGCGAGGTCCAGGCGATTCTCTATGATGTCGTACTCGTTGGGGCGGCGACGGGCATGAGGCTATCGGAGGTCATTAACCTTCGGTGGTCATGGCTCCATGAGGGCCTGGCTTCTATCCCCCTCTCGTCGACTAAGCACAAGCGCCGGGTTGTCAGCCAGGACAAAAAGGTCAAGATCGTCGTGCTTCCGCCGGCCGCCCTGGCCGTCATTGATAAACACAGGACAAAAAGCATGGGTGAGTTCGTCTTCCCGATGAGGCGCCGAGATCCTCGCGTCATATCCAAGGCGATCATTGCGCTTCGGACGAAGCTTGGCGTACCCGATTTCCACTATCATCAGCTACGCCATACGTTCTCGACAGCCCTTTCCGCCCAATCGGATCTGGCCACCGCATCTGCGGCCCTTGGCCACATGGACATAAAGACGACGATGAGATACAGCCACCCGGGGCTCGAAAGACAGCGGGAACTGGTCACAAAAACGTCCACAAAGCTTTTGGGCAAGGTTTCTAAATAGAAGATAATAAATCAGATTAGAGCGGAGGGAGGGGGATTCGAACCCCCGTTCCGGAGAACCGGAAAGCGGTTTTCAAGACCGCCGCCTTCAACCACTCGGCCATCCCTCCGCGCCATGGCCCCATTCTACGTGGGGGTGGGCCGGCTGGCAAGCGCGGGATTGGCGCCGGGTCGAAAAGGACGAAGAGGAACCGGGTTTTCAGGGTAGGAGGGGCGGGACGGCGGCGTCAGGCCCGGGCGATCCTCTCGAGGCCGTTCATATAGGGCCGCAGCGCTTCGGGCACGACGACCGAGCCGTCGGCCTGCTGATAGTTCTCGAGGATGGCGCTGACCGTCCGGCCCACGGCCAAGCCTGATCCGTTGAGCGTGTGGGCGAACTCGGGCTTGCCCTTGGCCTCGCGCTTGAACCGGATGTTCGAGCGCCGGGCCTGGAAATCGAGGCAATTCGAACAGGACGAGATCTCCATGAAGCCGCCGCGGCTGGGCATCCAGACCTCGAGATCGTAGGTCTTGGCGCTGGCGAAACCCATGTCGCCCGTACAGAGCAGGACGACCCGGTGATGGAGTCCCAGCCGCTTCAGGACTTCCTCGGCCGAGGCGGTCATGAATTCGAGCTCTTCGAAAGACGTCTCGGGCCGGCTGAAGATCATCATCTCGACCTTGTTGAACTGGTGCTGCCGGATGAGCCCCCGGACGTCCTTGCCATAAGACCCGGCCTCACTCCGGAAGCAGGGCGTGTAGGCAACGAACCGCGTCGGCAGGACCGCGCCTTCGAGGATCTCGTTCCGGTAGAGGTTCGTCAGCGGCACCTCGGCCGTCGGGATGAGGTACCAGTCGAATCCTTCGAGCTTGAACAGGTCCGCCTTGAATTTGGGCAGGTTGCCCGTTCCGGTCAGGCTCTCGGCGTTGGCGATGAAGGGCGGCAGGACCTCGGTGAAGCCGCGCTCACGGGTGTGGATGTCGATCATGAAGCTGATGAGGGCTCGCTCGAGCCGGGCCCCGGCGCCAAAATAGACCGCGAACCTCGAACCGGCGATCTTGGCCGCCCGCTCGAAGTCCAGGAGGCCCAGCTTCTCGCCGACGTCCCAATGCGCCTGGGGTTCGAAGGCAAGCTCCGGAGGGCTCCCACACCGCCGGACTTCCTTGTTGTCCGCCGCTCTCGTCCCGGCCGGAACGGACTCGTGGGGGATGTTGGGGATTCCGAGGAGGATCGCCTTGAGTTCCGCGTCGAAGGCCTTGAGCCGCTCCTCCAGGGCGGCGATCTCCTCGCCGACCTTTCGCATCTCGGCGATGATCGCCGAGGCTTCCTTCCCCTCTCTTTTGAGCCTGGAGACCTCCTCGGAGGCCCTGTTCTTGACGGCCCGGAGGTCCTCGGTTCTCTTGAGGACGTCCTTCTTTTCGCGGGAAAGACGGACGAAATCCTCCAAGCTGATCCGCTGGCCCCGCGACGCGAGCCTCGTCTCGACGGCTTCGAGGTTTTCCAGGACGAATTTGGGGTCGAGCATGGGCCGATTATAGCATGGAAACCAGGGAAATTCCCCTTCTCCGGCTGGGCTCGGGAATCGCCTCGATCGACCTGGATTTTGACATGCGGGAAGGAATATTCAACAATAGGCGCGATGACCGGCTACGTTCAAGTCTACACCGGCAACGGCAAGGGCAAGACGACCGCCGCCCTGGGCCTGGCCCTGCGCGCCGCCGGGCACGGGATGAGGACCTATTTCGGCCAGTTCCTGAAAGGCCAGCGCAGTGGCGAGCTCGCCGCCGTCGAGAAGCTCTCCCCTCTCGTCCGCATCGAGCGCTTCGGCCAAGAGGGCTTTCTGCACATCACGGAAGGTCCCGACGACGAGGATATCCGCAGGGCCCGCGAGGGCCTGCGCAAATGCCGGGAGGCCATGCTCTCCGGGCGCTACGACATCGTCGTCCTCGACGAGATCAACACGGCCGTCCTGCTCAAGGTCCTGGCGGTCGATGAGGTCCTCGGCCTGATCGACGACAAGCCCGAGGCCGTCGAGCTCGTCCTGACCGGGCGGGGCGCGCCCCAGGCTTTGATCGACCGGGCCGACCTGGTCACCGAGATGAAGGACGTCAAGCATTATTTCGACCGGGGCGTCAAGGCCCGCGAGGGCATCGAGAAATGACGCGTCGGCCGAATCCCTTCAGCCGGAGCCCCTTCCGGCCGGCCATGGCCCGGATCCGGTTCGAGGCGCTCGTGGCCGAGGCCCTGGACGAGATCCCGAAGAAGTTCCGAAAGCTCATCGACAATCTCAACGTCATGGTCGAGGAGGATTGTCCCCCGGGGACGAACCTCCTCGGCCTCTATCACGGCGTGCCCTACCCGCACCGCAGCCCCGGTTCGTACGGCAACTACGCGCCCGATGTCATCGTCATCTATAAGCGCCCGATCGAATCCATCTCCCGGTCGGACCTCGATATCAAGGACCATGTCCGGGACACGGTCCTCCACGAGGTCGGCCACTATTTCGGCCTGGGCGAAGCCGAGCTCCGGGAGATTGAGCGGGCCGTGCGCGAGCAGCGCCGAGGAGAGTCCCGTTGAACGAACCCCTGGAAGGCATCATTGTCGCCCTGACGACGCCGTTCGACGGCGACGGCGTATCCAAGCGCAAAATGGCGGACAACGTCCGCAAGCTCAACGCCACGGCGGTCGACGGCTATCTCGTCCTCGGATCCACGGGCGAGAGCGTCTCCCTCACTGATGCGGAATCACTGGAGCTCGTCGACGCCGTTCTCGAGGCCGCCGGGCCGGGGAAACGCGTCCTTGTCGGAACAGCCCGGGAATGGACGGGGGGGACGATCGAGTTCACCTCCAGCCTGCCGGCCCGCGCCATCGCGGCCATTCTTGTCCGCCCGCCCTCTTACTTCAAGTCGAAGATGACGCGCGAGGCCCTTAGGGCCCATTACTTGGCCGTGGCTGAAGCCAGCCGATTCCCGGTGCTCGTCTACAACATGCCGGCCAACAC
>DSDX01000225.1 GCA_011048485.1 Candidatus Aminicenantota bacterium
GGCCGAAGCCCCGGCCGAGGCCGGGACCCAGACCGTCCCGGCGGGAAAGGTCCGGCCGTTGGCCTTGAGCGGCTCTCTCAGCCAATAGGCCTTCTCCTTGGCTTTGACCAGCCTGTTGACGGCCGTGAACATGTTGTTGACGCGATGGTCGAGGAGATAGCCCGCGGTCCCGGCCGCGGCCCCGAAAGCGCCCGCCGGCGGCCCGGTCACGTCGGGGATCCTCTCGAAGGGCCCGTCGAAACCGTCGAGCACCCGGTCGAACACGACGCCCATCTGGTAGGCCAGGGTCCAGCCGGCCGCGTCGTAGGGCCGGTTGGGGGGCCCGCCGGGATAGGGGAAGTCCTGGGGATGGTCCTGCGGCTCGAACATGGTCAGGATGTGCGGCCGGAAGGCCTGGGCCGTCCTGATGACGTAAGAATCCTTGGGATAGCGCTTGCCGGCCACGGCAAAGTCGGCCGTCGCCCGCTCGACGACGACGCCGCTCTCGAGGAGGGCGTTGACGAACTTCGTCGCCGTCGGGAAGTCGGGCTGGTCGGAGGGGAGAATGTAGCCCCGGGGGTCTCGCGAAGCCTGGTCGAAGATGGCGTCATAGTACTTCTTGTCCGCCCCCCGGCCGAAGCGTCCGCCGAAGCTTGCGGCCGGGGCTTGGGCGCCGGCCTTCTCCCGGTCCTTCTCGATGGCGGCCTGGACCGCGGCGACCGTGCCCGGCACGATGGTCCAGGAGTCCTTGCTCCCCTGCTCGATGGCGTTCCGGCCCATGAGATAGCGGCGGTAGAGAAAGTCTTCGCGGTGCTTGGAGGCCACGTCGAGGATGGCCATGTCGGCCGTGATGGCGTACTCGACCGACTGGCGGAAGTGCCACGGCTGGGGCGCGACGGGATAGGGATAGTCGTGCTTGGGCAGGAGGCGCTCGGGGATGAAGGGGATCTGCATGGGCGTCGGGCTGCCGATGGTCTCGGTCAGGATGCCGATCATATTGTGGAAGTAGCCGGTGCTCCGAAGCCCGCCGTTCCACCAGGTCGAATAGCTGGCCCCGGACCGCATGGTCGCCCCGGGCTTGTCCTCGGTGACGAAGCGGTTGTGCATAGAGGCCGAGACGAGGTCGAGGCCGACCGGGATGAGCGGGTCGAAGACGTAGTTGAAGGGATCGCGGAAGGGCGGCGCGAAGAGCACCGTCCCGGCCGGACCGGACTGGTGGTGATTGTAGAGGATCTGGGGGTGCCATTCGATATAGAGCTGCCGGCTCATGGCCTTCGTCTCGAGCTGGGAATTCATATAGAAATCGCGGTTGTTGTCGTGGCCGATGTATTTCTGGTACAGGACGGGGACGCCGCTCATCGACCGCTTCGAGGGCTCGGTCTCGCGCATGTACCAGTCGGCGACGAGATCGAGGCCGTCGGGATTGGCCGGGACGGCCAGGAGGATGACGTCGTCGAGGATGCGGAGGGTCTCATCGTCCTCGCGGCTGGCCATGCGCCAGACGAGCTCGACGAGCTGCTGCGAGCCGAGGATCTCGGTCGCGTGGAGGCCGCCGTCGATCCAGACGACGGCCTTGCCCTCGGCGGCCAGCCGGCGGGCGTCCTCGTCGTCGAGCCCCTCGGCCAGGGCCAGGCGGCGGGCGATGTCCTTGTAGCGGGCCAGCCGGGCGTGGTTCTCCGGCGAGGTGATGATGGCCATGAGCATGGTCCGGCCCTCGGCCGTCCGGCCGATGTCGACGAGCTTCAGGCGGTCGGTCTCGGTCTCGAGCTTCTGCCAGTAGGCGACGAGCTGTTTGTAGTTGACGACATGGTAGTCGTCGCCGATGTCGAAGCCGAACTGGGCCTTGGGGCTCGTGACCGCGGCCTTGGCGGCCGCGAACTGCGGCGCCGCCAGCGTGAGGACGATCACGATGGCGAGGAGGATCCGGGGGACCCTGAGGTGGCGGGGGCTCATGGACATGGTCGTTCCCTCCATGGTGGAATCGGAGTCTGCTATATACCAGAGCGGGCGCGGACCTGTCAAAAGCCGGCGGTCGCGGACAGGTCACCACACGCCGGGAATGATCCGGGCCCGGACGGTTTCGGCGTACTCGTCGTACCAGAGCAGGTCGCTCTTCAACATGCGGTCCTCGAGGACCGTCCGGGCAACGAGGAGCAGGCTGGCCACGACTTGAGGGACGAGACCCCAGTAAGAGCCCAGGACCAGGGGGGTCGCCAGGCCGGAGAGCAGGCCGCCGAGATAGCCGGGATGGCGGCAGAAGCGGTAGGGGCCGTCACGGCAGACGGTCTGGCCCCGGTCGGACTGGAGCCGGGCGACGCTCGAGAAGAACGGATTGACCTTCTTGGCCCACAGCGTCAGGCCCTGGCCGGCGACGAAGACGGCCAAGGCCAGGGCGTAGACGACGACGGGGGGACGCGGTCCCCAATCGAAGCGGCCGGCGTCCAAGGCCGCCACGACGACCGCGGCGAACGCGAGGGGCGTCGAGAGCAGGAAGTAGCCTTTATCCCACCACTTCATGCCCTTGCCGGGGTGGAGCCGCTCGGCGATGAGCCCGGGATTGCGGCGCAGGGTCCTGAGCGTCAGGGCGTAGAGCGCGGCGACGGCGGCCAGGAACAGCCAGCCTTGCCAGTAGTCGAGGCGTCCCGCGGAGACGAAGATGAACGCGGCCAGGACGGCGATGCCGCCGAAGCCCCGGACGCCGATCGCGGTCTTGGAGCCCATAACGGGACCATTATCGTCCAGCCGCCCGGCGGATGCAATATCGGCCGGGGGGTCCCCGGTCCGCGCCGTGGGGCCGGGCGGGATTTCAAAATCCGGCCGGAGAGAGCGACTAAAATATCGGAATATTTGGTATACTCTGCGCATGGAGGCTACCCGATGATCGTCAAGCGGATCCTTCGTCCCGTCATCGTCCTGACCCTGACCGCGTTCCTGTTCGCGACCGCGGGCCTCGGTCAGACCCGGACCCACGACGTCTCTCTCCAGTACGGCCTGATCTCCATCGACCAGGTCTCCGACATCTTCACGGACATTCTCACGATCGTCCTGACGCTCGGAACGTTCAGCAAGGACGACATGAAGTTCACGGGCGTGCCCTTCCTGACCTACCATTACTCGGCCAACTCCCGGTTCGGCTTCGGCGGCGCGATCGGCGGCTACAGCGCCTCGGGCAACCTGCGGGTCGGGGACAACACCGTCGGCACGTTCAAGGAGAGGAACTACGTCGCGGCCGTTGAGCTCGACTATCACTGGATCATGAGGGAGGGTTTTCAGCTCTACTCCGGGGCCGGGTTCGGCGTCAGGTTCCGCAACGGGACCTACGAGACGACCGAATCCGACACGCTCAACAAAGTCTTGCCGACGTTCCACCTCAACGCGATCGGCTTGCGGTTCGGCAGGCGGATCGGCTTTTTCGCCGAGCTCGGGGCCGGCTACAAGGGCATCCTGTCGTTCGGCATCAACGGGCAGTTCTAGGCCCGAGCGAGCCGGACGCGGGCCCGTTTGGGCCCCGCCTCTTGCGTCGGCATCGCAACTGCTTTATAATGAGGAGGTCAGGCTGGACGGAGGCCGGCGGCATATGATAAAGAAGATGCTCCCCGGATTGGCGGTCGCCCTCGTCGCCGCGGCGCTGATCGGGGCGACCGGAGATGTGACGGGCCAGGAGACGATCGAGGCC
>DSDX01000065.1 GCA_011048485.1 Candidatus Aminicenantota bacterium
GGCCTCTGACCGTGAAAGCCTGGGCCGAAGGCCTACGGCGGCAGGCCCGGCCGGCCTCGTCGAGGGTCCTTTTCCAGTGGGCGATCGCCTGCTCGGTTTGGAAGGCCCGGGCCCGGGCCTGGCCCTCGGCGTAGGAACGCTTGGCCCGGTCGAGATGGGCCAGGCAGGAAGCCGAGAGGAGGACGGCGAGAACCGGGGCAAGAAGGCGAGCGAACAGGCCCTTCATGCTTCGGGCGGGATGGACGGCTCCAGGACCGCCGGCCCCTTGACGACGGCGATGATCATGTCCTGGACCTCCTCGTCCTTGATCAAGTGCAGGCCGAGCGCCGCGGCCTCGGCGGCGATGAGGAAGACGGCTTTCCAGAACTCCGGATCGTCGGCGGCGGGCCGGATCTCCTCCTTGGCCCTGGCCGTCCTGGAGGCGAACTCGACCACCAGGCCGCGGTGATCGCCCGCGTCGAGCTCGGGCTTGAAAAGCGCCTTGAGGAAGGCGTCCTC
Organism: Candidatus Aminicenantota bacterium; assembly: GCA_011048485.1. Taxonomy (GTDB): domain Bacteria; phylum Acidobacteriota; class Aminicenantia; order Aminicenantales; family Saccharicenantaceae; genus RBG-16-66-30. The sequence continues at coordinate 499 of DSDX01000065.1, forward strand.
GAGCCCGATGACGCTGTAGAGGGCGGGGAACGCGGCCCGGAGGGCGCGCAGGTCGCGGCGGCCGATCTCGTCGGCGTACTCGCCGCGCAGGCGCTCGTGCCCGGCGAAGAAATCGAGAATGAAGCCGTCCGGTTTCGTCCTGACGAACTCGGGGTCGAGCCAGACCTGCCAGGCCAGGATCCTCTCGCGGTAGTCGAAGACGCGCCGGACGGCCCAGACGCAGGCGGCGTAGAGGACGGGGAAGACGAGCCAGGATTTGAGGGCCAGGAACCTATCGAGGACTTCGACCCCCCTGGCCAGCGCGGCTTCGATATCCTTCTTGGCCATCGCGGTCCATTATACGACATAACGGAACACGCCGTTCAGCGCGCCCCCGGGGGATCAAGGATCCCCTCCCGGCCGCGGAATATCGTCCGAACGGATGCGCCGGCCGACCGGGCCCGCAAGCCGGGACGGAGACGTTTAAAGACGGCGCGGAAGGATCCCCGAGCCCGATTTGGAAAAGTTCAGACGGAGCGCGCGACGGCGTCTTCGAACTTTTCCCATGAGGGCGACGGGATCCTCCGAGCCGGCTCGCCGGGCCGGCGAGCGGCCGACGGAAGGAATGCCCCGAGCGTAGCAGGGTGGGTTCCCGGAGACGATATCCTCGAGGCCTATTTGACTTCGAGGATGGCCAGGAAGGCCTCCTGGGGGATGTCGACCTTGCCGACCCGGCGCATCCGCCGCTTGCCGGCCTTCTGCTTCTCCAGCACCTTCATCTTGCGGGTATAGTCCCCTCCATAGAGCTTGGCCAGGACGTCCTTGCGGAAAGGCTTCACGGTCTCCCGGGCGACGATCCGCTTGCCGATCGCGGCCTGGAGGGCGACCTCGTACTGCTGCCGGGGGATGACCTTGCGCATGCGCTCGACCAGGGCCCGGCCGACGGTCACGGCCTTGTCCTGGTGGACGATGAGCGACAGAGCGTCGACCGGCTCGCCGTTGATGAGGATGTCGAGCCTGACCAGCGGCCCCTCCCGGTAGCCGGCCAGCTCATAGTCGAGCGAGGCGTAGCCCTGGGACAGCTGCTTGAGCTGGCCGTAGAAGTCGAAGACGACTTCGTTGAGAGGCAGGAGGTAGGTCAGGAGCACGCGGCCCGGCCCGATGTACTCCATCTTTTTCTGAGCGCCGCGGCGGTCCTCGAGGAGTCTGAACAGACCTCCCAGGTAGCGGTCGGGGGTCAGGATGACGGCCTCGATAATCGGTTCCTCGATGGCCGCGAGCTCGGCCGGGTCCGGCATCTCGGACGGGTTGTGGATCTCGACCGTTTCCCCTTGACGGTCGGTCACCCGGTAGCCGACGCTCGGGGCCGTGGTGATCAGGGTCAGGCCGTAGTCGCGCTCGAGCCGCTCCTGGACGATCTCCCGGTGGAGGAGGCCCAGGAAGCCGGCCCGGAAGCCGAGGCCCAGGGCGGGCGAGTTCTCGGGCTCGTACTGGAACGAAGCGTCGTTCAGCCGCAGCTTCTCCATGGCGTCGCGGAGCTCCTCGATGTTGCTCTCGCCGGCCGGGAAAAGCCCGCAGAAGACCATGGGCTTCGCTTCCTGGAAGCCGGGCAGCGGACCGGCCGCGGGACGGTGCTGGCGGGTGACCGTGTCCCCAACGCGGGCGTCGCCGAGCCTCTTGATCCCCGCGATCAGGTAGCCGACCTCGCCCGTTTTCAGACGATCCGACTTGACCGGCTTGGGCGTGATGTAGCCGACCTCCTCGGCTTCGTACTCCGCGCTCGAGGCCATAAGGACGATCCGGTCGCCCGCCTCGAGCTCGCCGTCGACGATGCGAACGAGGACAACGACGCCCCGGTAGGAGTCGAACCAGGAGTCGAACAGGAGGGCCTTGAGGGGCGCGTCCGGGTCGCCCTGCGGCGGCGGGACTCGCTCGACCACGGCCTCGAAGAGCTCCGGCAGGCCCCGGCCCGTCTTGGCGCTCACGAGCAGGGCCTCGGACCGGGGCAGGCCGAGGATGTGCTCCATCTGCTCCAGGGCCCCTTCGATCTCGATATGGGGCAGGTCGATCTTGTTGATGACCGGGACGATGACGAGATCATTGTGGAGTGCCAAATAGGTGTTGGCCAGGGTCTGGGCCTCGACCCCCTGGGAGGCATCGATAACGAGCAGGGCCCCGTCGCAGGCGGCCAGGCTCCGTGAGACCTCGTACGAGAAATCCACGTGGCCGGGAGTGTCGATGAGGTTGAAGACGAAGTCCTCGCCCGAGCGGCTCCTGTAGGTTAGGCGGACCGTCTGGGCCTTGATGGTGATGCCGCGCTCGCGTTCGAGCGCCATCGTGTCCAGGACCTGCTCCTTGAGCTCCCGGGCGGACAGCGCCCCGGTTAGCTCGATGAACCGGTCGGCCAGGGTCGACTTGCCGTGGTCGATATGGGCGATGATGGAGAAGTTCCTGATGGTCTTCATGGAATCGCCCATTATGGCAGATTTCCCCGCAAAAGATAAGGCAGGTCCCGGGCCAAATTGACTTTTCGGGGGTTCGGAGGTATCTTTGAGGGGAGAAAGTACAGCTCCAGATCAAGGAGATTCTTATGCTTGGTTCCATCGGACCGACCGAACTGATCCTGATCCTGGTCATCGTCATCATCATCTTCGGCGCCCGCAAGCTGCCGGACCTCGGCCGGTCGATCGGCGAGGGCATCAAGAACTTCAAGAAGTCGATCAACACCAAGGACGATCAGGAAGGCCCCAAGAACCCCGAGCCGCCCAAGAGCTGACGGCCCGCCCCGGAGCCCGAGGGCCCCGGCCGGGCTGACCAACCCCCGAGAATTTGCCATGACATCCTCGTTCGACGCCGGTTTCGACATCGGCGGCACCCAGATCAAGTACGGTCTCGTCGATCGCGACGGCCGTCTCGTCCTCAGGGGCCGGGTCCGCAGCCCCGAAACAATGGCCGAAGTCCTGACCGTCATCGGGGAGACCTGGACAGGCCTCAAGAAGAAGTCCCCCGGCCCCGTCCGGTCCTGCGGTTTCGGCATCGCCGGCTTCTACAGCGTCAAGGAACGCAAGATCCTTCAATCCCCCAACTACCCGATCTTCGACGGCTACCCCATCCTGCCGGCCCTGCGCGGGATCGCCGGCGTCCCCGTCCGCGTCGGCA
>DSDX01000227.1 GCA_011048485.1 Candidatus Aminicenantota bacterium
GGGCCGCGGCCCGGCTCTGGCGCGATTCCAGACGGCCGCTTGGCCCGAGCTCGAAGAGCCGTCCGCCGGAGAGGTAGACGTATTCGTCGTCCGGACCGGCGTCGGACAGGGCCGCGAGGACGAGCCCGACCTGCTCCTCGGTCAGCGTTTTGTCCGTGCCCGCCTTGGCCGTCAAGGTCCGGACGTCGAAGTCCGGGGCCAGCGGGGCGAAGCCCTCGTCGACGAGCCAGACCGGACCCGACGCCCCGGCCATCTCGGCGGGGGCCTCGGAGATGTCCAGATAGCCGGAGACGAGGCGGTAGAGCGTCGTCCTGACCGCGATGGCCGGAGGTCCCGGCCTGGGCGTGACCGTGCCCAGCGCCTGCAGGAACTCGAGGAACCGGTTCTCGACGTCTTGATCGCGGTCCTCCGCCGCCGGGTCGAAGTCCGGAACGAGCGGGGCGATCTCCCCCGCCGTCCTAATGCCGAAAAAGGCCGGCGTTCCCGCCTCGACACCCGGCCACTCGGACGCTTTGAGGCCGACGTCGACCGTCGGGGCGAAGACAAAGCCGCCGGCGACGAGGACGGGGGTCTCGTCCTCTCCCATGACCTGGGTCAGGGCGACGAGCACGCGGGCAACGCGGTCTTCGGGCCGGAGAACGTCTTCCGCGGCCAACAGGACTTCTTCCGGTCTGAGGGGGGAGAGATCCTTGCCCGTCCGCCGGGCCCAGAAGGCCGGCCAAACGAGCCGCTGCGGCGCGATCTTGCGCCTTTCGTTCTTGGCGTAGACGGGTTCGACGATGGCCGGCGTGTCCGTCGACCAGGTCGCGACGCCGAAGATCCCCAGGCGGTTGGCCCGCGAGGTACGGACGCGGGTGAAGCCCTCCTTCGGCTTGGGGCCCGAATGGCAGGTCGTACAGGCGAGTCTATTGAAGTGGACGAGCGGTAACCCCGTGTGCTTGGGGACGGGGGCGCCCAGGCGGCCGGGGAGGACCGTCTTCTTCCCGGCCGCGCTCTCGCCGAGGTGACAGCCGCGGCACGTGAAGGAGGCTGCCTCCGGGATGCCGGTCTCCTCCGCCTCACCCTCGTAGCCCCGGATCATGCGGTGGTCGAGGCCGTTCCTGTGGCAGTCCGCGCACGCGAGTCCGGCCGCTGTGTGGACGTCGGCGTCGGCGCTCCACATGGCCGCGTCCTTCGGCGACGCGGCGTGGCAGTCGAGGCAACGGTCGTCCGCGGGCCGGTAGTTGAGGTCGAAGAAGTAGCGGTGCTTGGAGTCGAAATCGGCCTGCCGGTAGGCGATCTCGGGCACGACGGCCCACTCGTGGTCGTCGAGGTTGGGCCCGTCATAGACGTCCCAGGTCGGTTCGAGCCGCGAGGCCATGCCGCCGACCTCGCCGAGCCCGCCGGCCGCCGTGGCCGCCCAGCGCAGATTTTCGCGCAGGACCTGCTTGGCCCACTCGCTGTGGTCCTGGCGGCCCGAGCGGTTGTGGCAGGCCAGGCAGTTGACCTCGGCCCGGCCCGACACCTGCCAACGCGAATCGGGGTGGGCGTGGACCTCCTCCTCGAAGGGCTCGGCCGGCCCGCCTCCGGGCATGTGCCGGCCGAAGAGCAGGGTGAAATCCCAGGCCGAGATACCCAGAGCCCGCGGGTCGAAGCTCCCGGGCCAGGCCTTGTAGGAGAGGGGCAGGACGGTCCCTGTTTGGCCGTCGACCTCGAACCAGGGTTCGCCGGGGCGCCCGCTCGCGGCCGCCGTCATGGCGTCGAAGTGCCAGCCCTCCCGGATCGTCTCGTAGTCGTGGCAGGGGCCGCACGTGAAGCGGGCCGAGTACGGCAGGGGATAGGTCTCCGTCGGGACGATGAGCTCGTCGAACTCGTCGCGCAGGGGAAGGAGATGGACCGGGATCGAACGGTGGCCGTCCCAGACGACGGCCCCTCGAGGCGGGGCGGCCGGCCCGCCGGTCTGGGCGCCGGCGAGGCCGTGGACTGCGAGCGCGGCGAAAGCGAGGGCGGCGAGCGTCACGCCGCCGCCCCCTGCCCAGCGGGAAGTCCGTCGGGCGCGGCTCATGCCTTGAACTGCTCCGGCCTGAACTCCATGACCCGGCGGGCCTTGACCGCTTCGTTGGCCTTGAGGACGGCGACACAGGATTCGTAGGCCAGCTCGGCGGGGCAATTGAGGGGAACGCCGTCGCGGACGGCGGCGAAGAAGTTCTCGAGGTGCGGCTGGTGGGCCGGCTTGGCCAGCTCCACCGGCAGGGGCCAGCGCCCCGCCTCGGCCGTCACCCGGACGTCGACGTAGATGTTCTTGGTCGTCGACTTCTGGATGGGCAGCGTTTCGGACTGGAGCAGGCCGGCCTTGGCCAGGGAATCCCACTCGGGGGCGTGGGGCTCGCGCATGGCCCAGTTGCCGCGCTCCGGGATCTCGGACAGCACGAGGGAGCCGTTCTCGCCCATGAAGGTCTCGTAGAAGCCGCCGTGCTGGGTCGTCGTCTGGACCTGATAGAAGGCCCGGGACGCGCCCTCCTTGGTCTCGAACTCGTAGACGGCCATGACGTTGTCGTACCATTCCCAGTTGTCGTAATAGTCGAGGCCGCCGCTGGCCACGACCGACTTGGGCGTCGTGCCGTGGACCCAGCCGAAGAGGTCGATCTGATGGGAGCCGAGGTCGACCATGGGGCCGCCGCCGTATCTTTTATAGAGGCGCCAGTTGCGGAACTCGGTCATCGAGCGGTAGCCGTATTTCTCGAGCGTGGCCTGGTCGATGGCGTACCTCTCCGGCCAGCCCAGGAGGTCGGCCTTGGCCCGGTTCCACTGGGCGTAGGCGACCGTGACCCGCCCGAGCAGGCGCTCGTCGCGGATGAGCCGGTCGATGGCGTGGATGTAGCGGGGGTTGGAACGGCGCTGATGCCCGATCTGGAGGAGTTTGCCGGTCGTCCGGGCCGCGAGGACCATGGACCGGGCCTCCTCGAGGGTGTTGGCCATCTCCTTCTCGCAGTAGACCGGCAGCCCGGCCCGGAGGCAGGCTTTGGTATGCTCGGCGTGGACCCAGTCGGGGGTGGCGACGATGGCGGCGTGGAGTCCCTTCTCGGAGGCCAGGAGGTCGCGGTAGTCCTCGTAGGCGGTGGCCTCGTGACCGTATCTCTTGACGTAGTTGCCCGCGTACTGGCGGCTGTAGGACCAGATGTCGCAGATAGCCGCGATACGGACCGAGGGGATGCGCAGCATCGATTCGATGAGCACCCGGCCCTGGGCGCCGCAGCCGATGACGGCCACGCGGATCTCGTCGGCCCTTTTCGCGGCGGCGGGCTTGGCCGGGGGTGGAGCCTGCGGCGGGTCCTGGCCCAGGCCTCGGCCGGCCAGGGCGGCGCCGAGTCCCGCCGTGGCCGAGGACCTGAGGAAATCCCGGCGGCTGATCCGACCGGCCGCCGGCGTCTTGGTAGCACGGCCCATGATGTCTCTCCTGCCTCGGTCGAGGCCGCCTTATCATACTATAAGTGGGGCCCTCCAAAGAAGAGGCCGGGCGATTGACATCGTCGTCCCCCCGGTCCTATGATGGTCCCATATCAGCAGGACAGCTTCGGCTGCCCGAGAAGTCCCGGCTTGCCGGAGGGAGGGGTAGCCCATGAAGTGCCCTTATTGCCGGTTCGAGAAC
>DSDX01000175.1 GCA_011048485.1 Candidatus Aminicenantota bacterium
ACGACGTCCTCGACGTCAACGTCATCCTCATCGTCCAGAAGAACAGGAACAAGGCGGAGATCAACGTCCGGGCCAAGGGCGGCAGCCTCGTCGTCGCCGAGGAGACTATGGACATGATGGACTTTCGTTTGCGGATGTGGGAGGGTTCGATGCCGAGCTGGTTGCGGTACTTGGCCACCGTCCGCCGGGCGATGCGGAGGTTCTCCCGGGCCAGCAGCTCGCCGATCTCGATGTCGCTCAGCGGATGGTCTTTGTCCTCGCCCTCGACGAGCTTGCGGAGCCTATCCTTGACCTTGAGCGAGGAGACATCCTCGCCGTAGCTGCCCTGCAGCGACTTGTGGAAGAAATACTTCAGCGGGAAGACGCCCCGGGGCGTCATCATGAACTTGTTGGCCACGACGCGCCCGACCGTCGACTCGTGGACGCCGATGTCTTGGGCGATCTCCATCAGCGTCAGGGGCCGGATGAAATCGATGCCCTTCTCGAAGAACTCCTTCTGGCGGTCGACGATGAACCGGGCCACCTTGTAGATCGTCTGGTTCCTCTGGTCGAGGCTGCGCATGAACCAGAGGGCCTTCTTGAGACGGTCCTTGAGGAAGCGGTGGGCCTCCGGATCGCCTTCGATCGCCTGGGCCAGGACCCGGCGGTAATAGGGGCTGACGCGCAGGCGCGGCAGGCCCTCGTCGTTGAGGGTCACGGTCCACTCGTCGCCTTCCTTGGCCACGACGATGTCGGGGACGACATAGGTCGTCTTCTCCCCGCTCAGCTTCCGTCCCGGCGCGGGGTCGAGCGCCCTGATCACGTCGATGCGCTCGCGGACCTCGCCGAGGGAGGCGCCGAGGACCTTGGCCAGCTGGGCGTAGTCGCACTTCTCCAGCAGGCCCAGGTGCTGGGCGACGATCGTCCTGGCCATCTCGTCCCCGACCTCGTGGTGGTCCATCTGGGTGAGGAGGGCCTCGCGCAGGTCCAGGCTGCCGCAGCCGACGGGATCGAAAGTCTTGATCTTGGCCCGAACGGCCTCGACCTTCTCGGCCGTCGTCCTGGAGAGGCGGGCGATCTCCTCGACGGGCGAGCTGAGGTAGCCGTCCTCGTTGATGTTGCCGATGAGGAACTGGGCGATCTCCCGTTCGTCCGCCTCGACGAAGGTCAGCGAGGCCTGCCAGTTCAGATGGTCCCAGAGCGAGGGCGCCCGCGAGATCGTGTTCTCGAGCGAAGCGGCCTCGCGGCTCTCGGTGAAGTGGGGGCGGAAGCCTTCGTCGAGATATTCCTGGAAGTGGGTCAGGATGTTGTCCTCGTGAGCCTCGCCGGCGATCTTGGGCTCGGTCGATTCGAGGCTGAGTCCCTCGAGCAGGCCGCCCCTGTCCTTGACCCCGGCCTCCTCGGCGGCCACGGTCTCGCTGTCCTTGGCCGCCCCCTCGCGGGCCTCCCCCTCGATCTCGATCATCGGGTTCTGGGCCAGCTCCTCGTCGATGACCTCGATGAGCTCGAGGTTGGTCAGGGGCAGGAGCTTGATGGCCTGCTGGAGGGCCGGGGCCAGGATGAGCTTCTGGACCTGCCTCTGGTCGAGCCTTTGCTTGAGCGTCATCGTCCTCGCCTCATGTCCCTGTTCCGCCCCCTATCTAAAGACGGAACTCCCGGCCTAAATATCTCTCTCTCACCTCCGCGGAGGCGACGATCTCGGCGGGGGTCCCCTCCTCGAGGACGCGGCCGCCCTCGAGGATATAGGCCCGGTCCGTGATCTCGAGGGCCTCGCGGACGGCGTGGTCCGTCAGGAGGATCCCGACGCCCCTCGCCCGCAGCCCCCGGACGATCGCTTGAAGGTCCCGGACCGACAGGGGATCGATCCCCGTGAACGGCTCGTCGAGGAGCACGAAATCCGGCTCCATGACCATGGCCCGGGCGATCTCCAGGCGCCGCCGCTCGCCTCCCGAGAGGGTCAGGGCCCGGGCCCCGGCCAGCTTCTCCAGCCCGAACTCCTCGAGCGCCCCGCTGACCTTGGCGGCCCTGGAAGCGGCCCGCAGCGGCCGGGTCTCGAGGACGGCCAGGAGGTTCTCGGCCACCGTCAGCTTCCGAAAGGCCGACGGCTCCTGGGGCAGAAGGATCAAGCCCTTCCTGGCCCTCAGGTACATCGGCTGGTCGGTGATGTCCTCCTCCCCGAGGAACACCCGTCCGCCGTCCTGGGTGACGAGGCCCAGGATCATCGAGAACGTGGTCGTCTTGCCGGCGCCGTTCGGCCCCAGAAGCCCGACGATCTCCCCCGCCTCGACCCTCACCGAAACGCTGTCGACGACCTTTCTACGCCCGTAGCGCTTCTCGAGGCCGACGGCTCTCAGCGAACCCTTCATGGATCACGATCTGATTACGGTCGTCGCTCTTCCCGGGCCCTCATTCTCGATCAGAATCTTATCATCGGCCAGATCGAAAGTCAATTTGGCCCCCTTGGCGGAGCCCCCCTGGCCGTCGGTCAGCACGGGCCTGCCCGTGAGCGTCAAGGTCCGCGTCGCCGCCTCATAGGACGCCTTCTCCGAGCGGCCCTTATAGGCCCCCTTGGACACGGAAACGCCCTTTCGCCCCTCGAGGGACTCGACACCGGCCTGCTCGCGATCGATGACGGCCGAGAGGGTCTCGGCTTCGAGCCTGGCCTCGGGCAGACGGACAAAGGCGCCGTCCGAAAGGGAGAGCGCCCCCCGCTCCGACCGGTAGACCATGTCCCGGCCGCCCAGCTCGATCCTTCGGCCGGCGGGATCTCCGGCCCCCCCTTGGTCCATCTCGACGGCGACCCCGCCCCGGCCGCGCAGATCGCCGGACCGGCGGGCAAGGAAAAGCTCCCCGGCGCGGAGGACCCGGGCGCCCTGCCGGGCCAGGACGCCTCCCGAGAACATCGTTTCGGAACCGCCCCCGGGCCAAGCCATGCTGTCGCAGCGGACCGTAACGCTTTCCGTCGCGGAGAAGAGCCCCGCCGCCGGGCTCGCGTCGCCCCCCGGTTTCAGAAGGCACTCGACGCCGCCCGAGGCCCCGAGGTCCTCGGGCCCCGGACCGATGACGATCTCGTCCGCCTCGACACGGACGTCGGCCGAGTCGGCCGCCGCCGGTCGGCCCGGCTCGCGCTCGACGCGGACGACGCCGCTCGAGGCCTCGAACGAAGCCGCGCCCCCGGCGAGAGCGAAACCCGGGCCCGAAGCGGCGTCGATTTCCGCGGCGACCCCCCCCGAGGCCGACCAGCTCAGGGGGCCTCCCTCCCGGTCAAGCCTCAAGGAGGCCGCCGGCGTGACGATCTTGATGGTCCGGCCCGCTTGGGCCGTCAGGATCAGAACGACATCGCCCTCGGCGTCGACGGGCCAGGACTCGGCGGACAGGCCCGGGAAGGCGACGGCGATCCTGGCGGCGGCGATCCCGCTCTCAGCCGGGCCGGTCGGGCGGCCGCGGCCAAGGGTCAATCGGGCCGCTCCCTCGAAGACCGCGGATTCGAGGGCCGTCTCGTCCGGATCGACGGTGAACGCGACGGCCGCCGCCGTCCCGCGGCATGGTCCGGTCGACAGACCGGCCCGGCCCTGCACCCGGCCCCGGCGCTCCTTCCTGGCGTAGACGAGAGAGTCGCCCGATACAGTCAGGCC
>DSDX01000171.1 GCA_011048485.1 Candidatus Aminicenantota bacterium
ACGTGTTCGTCCTCGGGTGCTGGGGCATCCGGCCCGAGCTCGTCGGGCTCATCGACGGCTGCCGCGTCGGCACCGACGGCTTCTCCTACGCCGGCCTGGCCCAGTTCAACTCCTGGAACAACGTCGTCTGGCGGAACGACCCCGACCACATCGAGCTCGACGAGGACCGCTACAGGTCGACGCTGGTGACCTCGCTCACGGGATCGATCCTGCTGCTCACCGACAAGCCCGAGCTCTACCGGACCGAGGCGGTCGAGCCGGCCCGCCGGGCCGCGCCCGTGCTCTGGACCGTGCCCGGCCAGGTGTTCGACGTCGACGCGTCGCGCTCGGGCGAGCTCGGGCGCGTCGCCGCCGAGGTCAGCGGCTCGGGGCCGCGGGCCTTTGACGCCTCGCTCCGGCCGGCCTGCGACCTGTTCCTTCTCGAGATCGACCGGCCGTTCGAGGCCTGGTCCGTTCTGGGCCGGACGGGCGAGTCGGCGCGCGAGATCGGGTTCGCCGATCTCGGCCTCGACCCCGACGTGGAATACTATGTCTTCGAGTTCTGGTCCAAGAGACTCCTCGGCAGCTTCCGGGGGTCGTTCGCCCCGGGGCCGCTCGATCCGGTCTTCAGGTCCCAGGCCCTGGCCATCCGCGAACGCACGCCGCACCCCCAGTTGCTGGCCACCAGTCGCCATGTCAGTTGCGGGGGCGTGGACCTCGACGACGTCCGTTGGACCGGAGGGGCGCTCGAGGCGACGAGCCGGGTCGTCGCCGGGGACCCCTACGAGATCTTCCTGACCGAGCCCGAAGGCTACCGGTTGGCCCGTTTCGAGTCCCCGGAAGCGCCCGGCGCGGCCATCGTGCGAGAGGGAGGGCAGGTCAGGATCAAGTGGCTGCCCGCCGTGACCGGGCCGGTCCGTTGGCTGGCCGCATTCGAAGGCCCCTAGCCCCTTCGACTACCATATCTTGTGCCGGCCGCTCGGGCCGGTAGCACACCTTGAATATTCGCTTGACAAAGCTCGGCCCATCCGCTAGCATGGGTATAGCGCAGTAGTCAGCGGGTTCCATAAATGACGTTTAAAAGACTTAAGTACGTCCTTATCCTATTCGTAGGGTTCTTTTTCTTCGGGGGGATCCCTGTCGAGTTCGGCACCGAGGGGGCGTTCTTTCACGGCTACATGATCCCCAAGCCCGTCATCCGGGTCAGCCTGGGCACCAATCTCAAGGACATCCGTATCCGGGCCTCGTCGGGCATGAAGATCTACGAGGTCGACACCAGCTACCGGGTCATCAGGGAGGACGCCGACCTGGCCGAGATCAGGGGTGCGGGCGAGAAGCTCACCGAAAAGTATGTCGTCATCCTGGCCCATGCCAAAGAGCGGGATGAGGCCGACGAGCTGGCCCAGGATTTCCGGGCCCGGACCGGCGGCAACGTCTTCGTGGCCGACGACGAGAGCGACGCCGCCGGGGTCTTCGCGGTCAAGCTCGGCGATTTTCTGACCCGAGGCGAAGCCCTGGCCAAGGTCGCCGAGCTCAACGCCGCCGGGCTCGAGGACGTCTGGATCGAGCGCGAGCAGATCCTCGAGGACCCGGAGCGTCCGATCTGGATGCTCATCGGCAACGAGCTCGAGTCGCTTGCCCGCGGTTCCGAGCTCTACTTCATCCCGGCCAATCCCGAGAGCTTCCTGAGCCTCAACAGCCGGAGCTATCGGGGTTTCTTCGTCCTGAAGGGGACGGCGCGAGGCCTCGTCGTCGTCAACTATCTCAACCTCGAGGACTATCTCAAGAGCGTCGTCCCCGGCGAGCTCTCGCCCGGGCAGTTCGGGGCCCTGGAAGCCCTCAAGGCCCAGGCCGTGGCCGCCCGGACCTACGCCATCCAGAACATGGGCCAGTTCGACCGCTTCGGCTACGACCTCGTCAACACGCCGCGCTCCCAGCTCTACGTGGGCATGTCCGCCGAGCATCCCCTGAGCACTCGGGCGGTCGAGGAGACCGAGGGCGAGATCATCCTCTATCGAGGCCGGCCCATCAACGCCCTGTACACGAGCACGTGCGGCGGCAAGACCGAGGACGCCGAGAAGGTGTTCTCGGGCCGGCCCGTACCCTATCTCAAGAGCGTCGATTGCTCCTATGAAAAGCAGAAGGAATGGCCGATCACGGCCCGGACCCCGGTCCCGCCGATCACGATCGACGGCCGGAACGCCAGCCTCGACGTCGCCTTCCTTGTCGGCCTGGGGGTCATCCCTCTGGGCCCCAAGCCCCCCGATTTCCGGGCCGGCGCGAGTTTCGACGAGGCGGTCGACTGGATCAGGGAAGCGAGGCGGCTGGCCGGTCTCAAGGACGGGGAGTTCGATCCCGACGCCTCGGCCCTCGACTTCGTCAGCCTGGCCCGGCTGCTCGTCGACGCGTTCGGCTGGCAGGACAGGATCGATGAGCTACTCCTGCCCGGCGAGGTGGATTTCCTCCTCAGGGACCTGCCCCAGGTCCAGGGGCGCGACCGCGGCCCGCTGGCCTACTGTTTCCAGTCGGGGCTTATCCCGGAATCGGTCAGGAGCGGGGACCCGCAACGGACCGTGGGCCGGGCCGAACTGGCCATGGCCCTGGGCCGCATCCTCAGGGGCGAGAAGGACTTCTTCGAGACGGGCACGTTCCGCTCGGCCGGCAAGGGCACCATCGAGGTGGGCCAGGACTTCGACCGCAGGACGCTCTCTTTGTCCAACCACCTCCGCCTGCTGCGGACGATCGAGGGCGAGTCGACCTTCGCCACCAAGCTGACGCTCCTCGGCGGGGAGAGCGTCCGCTGGCTCGAGCGGGCCGGCCAGGTCGCCTATCTCGAGGTCCTCTACCCGCCGAACTCCAACGTGCTCGACCGGTCCTCGCGCTACAACCGCTGGCAGGTCCGCCGGACAAGGCGCGAGCTCGGGAAGATGCTCGGCCAGGCCTACGCCATCGGCGACCTCGTCGACGTCGAGGTCAAGGCCCGGGGCGAGTCGGGCCGGGTGATCGAACTTGTGCTGAAGGGATCGAAGGGCAGCGCGACCGTCCACGGCTTCCAGATCCGGGCGGCTCTGGGTCTCCGCGACACTCTCTTCGTCGTCGACCGGGCCTACGACGAGCAGGGGCGCGTCGACCGGTTCACCTTCTCGGGACGTGGCTGGGGGCACGGCGTCGGGCTGTGCCAGGTCGGGGCCTACGGCATGGCCGTGGCCGGGGCCAAGTATCGGGACATCCTGAAGAAGTACTACACCGGCGTCAAGATCGAGAAGCTCGACTGACGCCGGCCAGCCTCGGGCCTTCCAAAGGTCGTGGAGTCTCCTCATCGGCTGGGCTCGGGGTATCGCTTCTTGCCCCCGCACCCCGGAAACCTCCTTATACGGTTTCCCCCACCTGCGGTGGGCCCCCCTTCCAGCACGGGGGCTTTGAAGCGACACTCCTCGCCGCCTCGCGGAGACTCACGCTTCCATAAGGTCGTGGAGTCTCCTCATCGGCTGGGTTCGGGGCATCGCTTCTTGCCCCCGCACCCCGGAAACCTTCTTATACGGTTTCCCCCACCTGCGGTGGGCCCCCCTTCCAGCACGGGGGCTTTGAAGCGACACTCCTCGCCGCCTCGCGGAGACTCACGCTTCCATAAGG
>DSDX01000287.1 GCA_011048485.1 Candidatus Aminicenantota bacterium
CTCCTGGCGATGAACCGGGCATAGAAACGACCGGCCAGGAGGAAGGCGGCCGCGGCCGCCTTCCTCCTGGCCGGTCGTTTCTATGCCCGGTTCATCGCCAGGAGCGTCGGCGAGGACCCGGGGCGCCCGACCCCGGCCGTTCGTTGCGCGGACGGCCGGGACTACGTGCCGACCAAACGCTACGTCGTCTTCGGCCATCACTTCTCGACCATCGCCGGGGCCGGCCCCATCCTCGGCCCGACCATGGCCATCCTCTACGGCTTCGTCCCGGCCTGGCTCTGGATCGTCCTGGGCGGGATCTTCATCGGGGCCGTCCACGACTTCACCGCGCTGTTCGTCAGCATGCGCGAGGGGGGGAGGTCCATGGCCGAGGTGGCCCGCAAGACCCTGGGCGCCTCCGGCTTCAAGCTCTTTATCGCCTTCACCATCGTCATGATCGTGCTCGTCACCTCCTCTTTCCTGAGCGCGACCGCGATCTCCCTGACCTCGCTCTGGCCGCTGGACAAGATCGGCGTCGAGGAAGGACGGACGGTCCTGAAGACGGTCGTGCGCGACGGCGTCGTCATGGGCCGGATCGGGGGCATCGCCTCGACCTCCGTCGTCGTTATCACGCTCTGCTCGCCGCTCCTGGGCTTCCTGGTCTACAAAAAGAACCTCAAGTCCGTCCTGACCTACCTCATGGCCGCCGCGATCTGCGTCGGCTCGGTCCTCATCGGCATCGCCCACCCGGTCACCCTGAACCCGACGGACTGGATGATCATCATCTCGATCTACGTCCTCTTCGCCGCGGGCGTCCCCGTCTGGCTTATCCTCCAGCCCCGCGACTTCATCAACGTCCAGATCCTCTACGGCGGCATCGGCCTGCTGGTCGTCTCCCTCATCAGCTGCGGCTTCCAGGGGATGACCGTGGCCATGCCGCGCTTCAACCTGGCCGAAGGCGTGACCCACCTCGGCCTCATCTGGCCGATGATGTTCATCACCATCGCCTGCGGGGCCATCTCCGGCTTCCACGCCCTCGTCGGCGGGGGCACCACCTGCAAGCAGCTGAGCCGGGAGACGGACGCCCGCCAGGTCGGCTACAACGCCATGCTCCTCGAGTCGCTCCTGGCCGTTTGCGTCCTCCTGGCCCTGGGCGCGGTCTTGGCCTTCTCCGATTACAAAGCCATCGTCTGGCCGACGGACCCGGCCGTGCGTTCGAACCCCATTCTCGGCTTCTCGCTGGCCGCCGGCCGGCTCTTCCACGCCGGGCTGGGAATCCCCGTCGGCCTGGGGACGGTCTTCGGCATCCTTCTCGTCGAGGGATTCGTCGTCACGACGCTCGATTCCGCGGTCCGTCTCAGCCGCTACCTGTTCGAGGAGCTGTGGTCGATCGCCCTCAACAAGGTGCCGCGGCTGATGAGGCACTACTGGTTCAACTCGGGGCTGTCGGTCGTCCTGATGTGGGGGCTGGCCTACACCAACGCCTTCAACACGCTCTGGCCGATCTTCGGCACGGCCAACCAGCTGCTCGCGGCCATGGCCCTGCTGACGGTCTCGGCCTGGCTGCTCCTGCGCAAGCGGCGCAAATGGTTCACCCTCGCCCCGGCGGTCTTCATGATCGCGACCACCCTGGCCTCGCTCGGCATCCTGCTGGCCGGCTACGTCCGGACGGGGAACTACATCCTTATCGCCGCGGACCTGCTGCTCTTCGCCCTGGCGGCCGGGGTCATCGTCCTGTCCGTCCAAACGTTCGTGAGAAGGCGCGGAGGGCCGGGCGAGGCCGCGCCGACCGTCTGAAAGGAGCGTCCATGGCCGAGAGGTACGACATCGTCATCATCGGCGGGGGGCCGGGCGGCTATCTCGCCGCCATGCGCGGGGCCCAGCTGGGCAAGAGGATCGCGCTCGTCGAGCGCGACCGTGTCGGCGGAACCTGCATCAACTACGGCTGCATCCCGACGAAATACCTCTTGCACCAGACCAGGGTCCTTTTGGAGATCTCCGGGTCGAAGACGCTCCAAGGCCCGGTCGGCGAGGTCGGCCTGAACTGGGCCAGGGTCCAGCAGGGGCGGCAGGCCGTGGTCGATCGCCTGGTCAAGGGGCTGGTCTTCCTGCTCGAGAAGGGAAAGGTCGAGATCGTCACGGGCACGGCCCGCCTTCGCCGGGACAAGTCCGTCATCGTCAGTGACGAGGCGGGGGAGAGGGTCCTCGAAGCGGACAAGGTCGTCGTGGCCACGGGAAGCCGGGCGGCCAGCCTGCCCTTCCTCAGGCCGGACGGCCGGAGCGTCCTTA
The DNA here is from genome assembly GCA_011048485.1 of Candidatus Aminicenantota bacterium. Taxonomy (GTDB): domain Bacteria; phylum Acidobacteriota; class Aminicenantia; order Aminicenantales; family Saccharicenantaceae; genus RBG-16-66-30. The sequence goes on from DSDX01000287.1 coordinate 2,269, forward strand.
CGAGCACCGAAGCCCTGGCGCTGGCCGAGGTCCCGAAGAGCCTGCTCGTTGTCGGCGCCGGCGCGATCGGCCTGGAAATGGGCTCGATTTACCGCAGGCTGGGCATGGACGTCACCGTCCTCGAGATCCTGCCCCAGATCCTGCCGGGCTCGGACAGGGAGTCCACGACCCGGCTCGAGCGGGCGTTGAAGAAACAGGGCCTCAAGATCCTCACCGGCATGAGGATCGAGTCGGCCGAGGTCGGCGGAGACGGCGTGACGCTGAAGGGCGCCGGCGTGACGGCCGGAACCCCGTTCGAATACCGGGCCGAGAAAGTCCTCCTGTCGGCCGGGCGGAAGCCCGAGACGGCCGGGCTCTTCGACGGCGAGCCGTTCCTGGACCTGGACCGCGGGTTCATCAAGGTCGGCCCGGATCTCGAGACCAACGTCCCCGGGGTCTACGCGATCGGCGACGTTATCGGGGGCAAGCTCCTGGCCCACAAGGCCTACCACGACGCCCTTGTCGCCGTCGAGAACGCCGCGGGCATGACCCGGACGGCCGACTATGCGGCCCTGCCCGCGGCCGTCTTCACCGAGCCCGAGTTCGCCTCGGTCGGCCTGACGGAGGAGGAGGCCGCCGCGAAAGGGATCAAGATCAAGTCGGGCGTCTTCCCGCTCCAGGCCAGCGGCCGGGCCCTGACGATGGAGGCCACCGACGGCCTGGTCAAGGTTCTGGCCGACGAAGCGGACAGGGTCGTCGGGGCCCATGTCGTCGCGCCCGGGGCCTCGGACATGATCCCGGTCCTGACCATGGCCGTGGCCGGGGGGCTGACGCTCAAGGACCTCGAGCGCATCATCTACGTCCACCCGACGCTGTCCGAGGCCATCGGCGAAGCGGCCCTCAAGGCGAACAACGAGGCCCTGCACATCCTGAATTCCTAAAGACGCCGCGGCCCCCCCGGGGCCTACGCCGGCGACGGCTACCTGTCCGGCCCCGGCGGGCCGTCTCCGAACCGGAAGGAGTCGACCCTGAAGAGATCCTCGCCACTTCCCCTGAACCTCAGCCACAGGGCGTGAACGCCCCGGACCGCCTTAACCTTGGCGGCGAGCTCCGTCCAGGCCGTCCCGTCGCCGCCGCCCGGCACCTCGACCGTCGCGACCGCGGGGGACCACATCTGGTCGAGCGCGAGCTCGATCCGTCCCGGCTCGACCCCCGGGGCCACCCTGACGGTGACGCCGCCGACGCCGGTCCCGAAGTCGACGTACTTGTATCCGGCGCAGTCCCCCCGGCGGATGCCGCCAAGCTCCTCCCGGTCCGGCCCGGAGCCCTGGATTCGGACGTTGCCGTAGAGGAGAC
>DSDX01000288.1 GCA_011048485.1 Candidatus Aminicenantota bacterium
CGTCTTGCGCTCGGGGGCGAACTCGACGGTGGTCGTCATGTAGCCCAGCGGCAGCAACGAGCGGACGGAGGCGCCCTGTCGGTCCTCGGAGTGGGTCAGGATCTCGAACGGGTTGGTCGGCCCGGACGGGCCGAAGACCCTGTTCGAGGCGACGCAGTGGGCGTAGATGATCTGCCGGAGGGCCGTGTCGATGACGGGGTCGGAGATGTAGCCTGGCCGGCCGCCGGTCATGGCCGTCATCGTCACCATGGTCGCCGTCGAGCGGAGGTCGCATTCGCAGGCCCCGACGAGGCCCTCGTTGTTGAGCTCGTGGAAGCCGAGGCAGGGATAGGCGTGGATGTGACCGCCGTAGAACCCGCCCAGGCAATTGATGGTGATGGCGTTGGCGCGGTGCTTCCGTAGGACCGCCTTCTGGCCGAGGGACATGGCGGCCGAGGTGACCAGAGTCGCCCGGTCGACGCCTTCGATCCGCGAGGCGGTCCTCTCCCAGCGGTCGGCGATCGCTTCGGACTCGTCCTTGTCGGCCGCGGCCCAGGCCTCGTTGACCTCGGCGAACGGGACCTCGACGACCTCGATGCCCATCTCCGCCATGATGGCCGGGGCGATGCCGGGCCAGCTCCCGCCGACGGCCAGGATCTTCGATTCCTTCATTGCCCTCAGGCAATCGCCGGGGGCGAGGATCGTCAGGTCGTCGGGCCGCACCGAGAGGTCGCCCGGCCCGGGCGTCGAGGCCCGGCGGGTCGAGGCCACGAGGGCCCCGAAGGCGTCGGCCGTCCCGCTCCTCTTGACCTCGCCGAAGGCGCGGCAGGCGGCCACGAGGTCCTCCGGCCGGGACGAGGCGACGAAGCCGAGATTCCCCGTGCCCTTCCGCAGGAAATCCGCGGTGTAGACGAGGAAGCCGCCGCTCCCGGCGTACTGGAAGTCGACGTAGAGGGTGGGCCGGCCCGAGCCGGCGATGGTCTGGACGACCCGGTTCCAGCAGTTGAGTTGCATGACGACGTAGCCGTCGAGGGGCGCGGCCGCGTCCTCGTCCAGGACCTTCTGGGCCTCCTCGGGGTCCTTGGCCATGGCCGTGGTGAACTCCCAGCGGGGAAAGGCCTTGGTCAGGGCCGTCGTGGTCCGGTCCATGACCGGCTGGAAGTCGAAGCCCACGTTGGGCCAGTCGGGGCCCGGCTGGACGACGGCGTGGAGGGCGTAGACGATCCGGATCCTGAGCTTGTCCGCCCGGGCGCAGCCCTGAAAAAGGCCGGCCGGGGCGAGGACGCCCAGGGCCCCCGCCGAGGCGGCCGTCAGGAAACGGCGCCGGCTCAGGGGGCAGGTCAACCCGCCGCGGGGAACATGTCGTTCTTCCATCGGGCCCTCCTTACTCCGTCCGGCCCCGCGCCCGACGCGCCGCGCCGGGCCGGAGCCGATCCGATGCTAATGCAGGGCCGGAGAAGAGTCAAGGCGCGCGGCGGGGGAATTGACCGGACCCGGACAATGCCGCTATAGTGCCGGCATGGGCAAGACAACTCGAAGGACATTCCTCGGAAGCTCTCTGGCCGCGGCGGCCGGGGCCGCGCTGGGGACCGCGGCCTCGTGCGGCGGGCGGAACCCCATGGCGGCCGGGCCGGCCCCCGGTTTCAAGCTCGGCCTGGCCTCCTACACGTTCCGGGAGTTCGATCTCGACGCCGCGCTGGCCATGGCTTGCCGCGTCGGGCTCGACCGCATCACCCTCAAGGACATGCACCTCCCCCTCGACAGCTCCGATGAGGACATCCGGGCGACGGTCGAGAAGGTCAAGGCGGGCGGCCTCGTCCCCTACGGCTGCGGGGTCGTCTACATGACGGGCGAAGCCGAGGTTGACAGGGCCTTCGGCTACGCCCGGGCGGCCGGAATGGGCATCATCATCGGGGTCCCGGAGCACGGACTTCTCGAAAGGGCCCAGGAACAGGTCCGGGAGACCGGGATCCTCCTGGCCATCCACAATCACGGGCCGGGCGATCCCCGCTATCCGACCCCGGGTTCGATCCTCGACAGGATCGCGGGGCTTGACGCCCGGATCGGGCTGTGCCTCGACATCGGGCACTGCGCGCGCTCGGGGCTCGATCCCTCGGACGAGGCCGCCCGCTGCGGGCCGCGCCTCCTCGACGTCCACATGAAGGACGTCTCGGCGTCGGCGGCCGAGGGCGGGACGGTCGAGGTCGGCCGCGGGGTCATCGACATCCCGCGTTTCCTGAAGACCCTAGCGGGGATGGGTTACCGGGGGACGCTCGCTTTCGAGCACGAGAAGGACGGCCGGGATCCCTTGGCCGGCCTGGCCGAATCGGTCGGGTATGTCCGGGGGGCGCTGGCCGCGCTGGCGGCCAAGGCCGCCTGAGCTATTTGGCGTAGTAGCCGAGAGGGTTCGAGACCTGGAATCCCGCCCGCTCGACGCTGACCTCGACGGTCCGGAACCCGCCGTCGGCGACATAGCCCTCGGCCGGGTAGGACAGCAGATAGTAGTCCAGGGAGGCGTCCGCCGCCCTTTTAAAGGCCGCCGCCACGTTCGAGGAGCTGTCGGCCGTCCCCCCGGTCGCCAGGGAGATCTCGACGAATCCGGGGTAGGTGTCCTCGGACTGCTCCCGCATGGTCGCCCCGAACACCCGCTGGCTCTTCCTCTCCATGAAGATGAAGTGGAAATCGATGCCGGCGTCGGCGAAGGCCTTCTTGACCCGGTCGGCGTCGAAGTGCTTCTCGCGCCGATAGAACTGGAACAGGTCCATCAAGTTGCCCAGGATATCGGGATTGCCCTGGTACAGGGTCATCATCCGGCTCATCGTGGCCGAGCTGATCTCGGGGCGATACTCCCTTTGGTAGAACAGGATGACCGTCTTCTGGCCCGGCACGGGCTTGAGCGCGTCGGCGAACTCGACCAGCTTGGCTTCGTCGACCAGGCGGATGCCCTCGAGCTTCATCAGCGACTGCCGGTAGCGGTCGATCTGCATTTCCAGGCCGAGGCCGCCCGAGACCTCGGTCGAGACGTCGGATTCCATGTCCTCGTCGATGGTCGTGGTCTCGCCGCTGATGGCCCTGATCAGGCGGCGAAGGTCCCTTAGGATGTCCCGGTATTCGCCGCCCCCTCGCAGGATGTCCTTGCGCAGAAACGTCCTCCATGCCCTGGGCCAGATCCGCCTTGGTCTTCAGGGCCAGCGCGTCCTTCTGGAGGCTGTAGGACTTGATCGGGGTCACCAGGGTCATCGTGTCGCCGGACTTCAGGACGGAGCCGAAGAGATAGTCGATGGCCTCGGCCAAGGTGGGATCCCAATCGACGGCCTGGAATAGCAGGGTATAGGACCGGTCGACGCGCGGAGAGGGCCGCGCGGCTCCCTCGGCCCGGACGATTCGCCCGTCCCGGACCAGGGTCAGCGAGCTGATCTCCCGCGGCCGGCCGTCCTCGAGAACGGCGAAGTCGTCGATCGTGAGGTCCCCGACGAAACGGCCATCGGCCGAGACGCGGGCCCGGACGTCGACGGTCGGCGGCGGGGGCAGGGCCGTCTCCTGGGCGGACGCGGCGAGGATCGCGCCGGCGACGAGGACGCCCAGGGCGGCAACAGGCATCGCCTTCTTGATCATGTTCGAC
>DSDX01000111.1 GCA_011048485.1 Candidatus Aminicenantota bacterium
CCGTACGTCGAAGGCGTGCTCTCGCCCTTGGGCTCCTCGGCCGAGGCCAGGCTCTTCCAGGGTTATGCGGCCCTGAAGCCGTCCGCGTCGCTCACGGTTTACGCCGGCAAGAAGGCGCTCCGCTGGGGCAAGGGCTACGCCTGGAGCCCCACGGCCGTGGTCGAGAGGCCGAAAAACCCCAACGAGCCGGACCTGGCCCGCGAGGGCTACTGGATGCTCACGGCCGATTACACCAAGAGCTTCGGTGGAGCCCTCAAGACTCTCTCGATCACGCCGGTCGTCATTCCGGTCTACGGGTCGATGAACGGCTCTTACGGCCGGAGCGACGGATTGAACTTCGCCGCCAAGATCTACCTCCTGCTGCTCGACACCGACATCGACGTGGTGTTCGCGGCCGGAAAAAGCCGGGGCCCGCGGCTCGGCCTGGATCTCTCGCGCAATCTGCGGTCCAACTGGGAGGTCCACGGCGAGGTCGCCCTCCTCTGGGACGTCGAGCGCCGCGTCGTCGACGCCGAGGGAATGATCTGGAGCGAGCGCTTCGACGCGGTGAGCGCCCTGGCCGGGCTGCGCTATCTCTCGCGGGCCGAGACGACCTACATCCTGGAGGTCCATCACAACGGCTTGGGCTTTGCCCGCTCCGCGATGGCCGCCTTCGACGCGTTCGTCGCCGCCGGCTACGAGAGGTATGTCAGCCTGGGCGACGATTCCCTGCTGCGGCAGGCGGGGGAGCTCGAGTCGTACGGCGGGTTCACGCCGATGACGGACTACGCCTTTTTACGGGTCGTCCAGAAAGACCCCTTCGACATCCTCTACTGGACCCCGGCGGCGACGGTCATCTACAACCTCTCGGACGGGAGCGCTTCCCTGGCCCCGGAGCTGGCCTACGAGGGAATCACCAATTGGGAGCTGCGGCTCAAGGCCTCCATCCTGACAGGCCGGGCCGGGGAGGAATTCCGGGAGAAACGGAACCGCGTCCGCCTGGAACTCAGGGTCCGGCATTTCTTCTGATGCCGGCCCGGAGCCGGGACCGGGGCTAGTCCCCGACGACGGGCAGGACGAGGTGCGACGGGTGTGACGCCGAGCGGAAGATCCGCTGGACGGCGGTCTTGAAGTCCCCGGCCGCGGCCTCGAAGATATTGGGCACGAAGGTCTGGGGGTTGCGGTCGATGAGGGGGAACCAGGTGCTTTGGACCTGGACCATGATCCGGTGGCCCTTCTTGAACCGGTAGTTCTGCGAGTGCAGGTCGATCGTGTAGTCGACGATCTCGTTAGGGGGGATGGGCTCGGGCCGTTCGAAGCCGTTCCGATAGCGCCCCCGGAAGACCTCGTTGGCGACCATGAGCTGGTAGCCGGCCAGGTTCCAGGCCCCGGGCATCTTCTCGGGATAGACGTCGATGAGCTTGACGATCCAGTCGCTGTCGCCGCCCGTGGTCGAGGCGAAGAGGCGGGCCTCGATCTTCCCGGCCAGGGTGATATCCTCGTCGAGCGGCTCCGATTCCCAGCTCAGGACGTCGGGGCGGTCGTCCACGAAGCGCTGGTCCTGGACGAGCCAGGTCGACCAGCCGGACCCGGCCGCAAAGTAGGTGGCCTCGACGGGGCGGTGGCGGTAGGGGACGGGGTGATCGGGGTCCGAGACGTAGCTGTCAACGGCCCGGGCCCCCGTCTCGGCGGGGGGATCGAACGACAGCCGGCCATCGGCTCGGAAATAGAGCTTCCGGCCGGACGCCCCGGCGCGCGGCGGCCACGCGTCCCACTTCCGCCACGCGTTCGCCCCGGTCTCGAAGGTCCAGGCTTCGAAGTCGGGCTTCTCTCCGGCGTCCTTGAGATAGTAGGCGAACCATGGCGCCTGGATCTTCTCCCGGTAATACCGGCTGGTCGGGCCGCCGAACTCGATGGCGCCCAGGCTCGTTCCCTCGTTCCTGTTCCATCCGCCGTGGTTCCAGGGGCCGGCCACCAGGACGTTGAGGTCCTCGTCGTCGTGCTCTTCCAGGGCTTCGTAGATGCGCAGGGGACCGTAGAAGTCCTCCTGGTCCCACCAACCCGCGACGTTGAGGACGGGGACCGGGACGCCGGTCAGATGGGGGACGAGCGTTTGGGCTTTCCAGAACTCGTCGTAGGCGGGGTGGGCGACGAAGTCGTTCCAGGTCGGGATCGCGCCCTTGAGATGCTTGGCGTTGACGTTCGACAGCGGCCCGAGGGCCAGGTACCAGTCGAAGGTGTCGTAGCGGTCGAACTCGAAGGGGGTCTGCTCCTTGGTCGTTTCCATCCGGGTGGCGTATTCGAAGCCGTAGCTCAGCCGGAAGGCCCCGTTGTGGAAGAAATCGTCGCCGAGCCACATGTCCGCGGGCGGCGCCTGGGGGGAGACGGCCTTGAGGGCCGGGTGGGGCTCGATCAGGGCCATGGCGGTCAGCCAGCCATCGTAGGAGACGCCCAGCATCCCGACCCGGCCGTTGTTCCCGGGAACGTTGGCCACCAGCCAGGCGACCGTATCGTAGGCGTCGGAGGCCTCGTCGAACGAGCCGGGGACGCTCCGGTCACGGGCCGGGCGGATCATGACGAACGAGCCCTCCGACTCGTAGCGGCCGCGGATGTCCTGAAAGGCGAAGATGTAGCCGTCCCCGGCGAGCTCTTTGTATGCCCCCTCGAGCCGCCGGGCCGAGCCGGAGACGCCGTACGGGGTCCTGTTGAGGATGATCGGGAGGGGCGAGTCGGCGTCCTTGGGGGAGTGGATCATCGTATGGAGGCGGGTCCCGTCGCGCATCGGGATCATGACCTCGCGGACCTCGAAGGCCGGCCCGGAGCCGAGGGCGCCGGCCGGGGGGCTCCAGAGGCCCGCAAATAGCCCGGCCGCCGCCAGAGCCAAAATCACGGGAGCGAGCCACCTGCCCGAGGCCCCGACGAGATTCCGATTCCGGGTGATCCGGACGGACGGCGGTTTGAGCATCTCATCCTCCTCAACGGCTCGGGATCGCCCCGGCGCGGCGTGATAGATGAAAGAAACCGCCATGAGGATATCCCGGCCGCCGGCGAGGGTCAAGAACTCACGCTTCAGGCCTTGGAGCGTTATTCTCTCGGGCGTCGGCCCGCGTTCTCTCAGATCCAGCGCCGCGTGCCCTCACGGTATTCCTCCCAGCCCGTCCCGAACTTCGCGGCCAGCATCCGCTCTTCCACGGCAATATATATCCGCTCCATCAGGATCCCGAAGGGGAGGACGATCAACCACGGCGTCAGCGATCCCATGAGGACGGCCGTCCCGATCAAAATGAGCGCGAACCCGAGATACATGGGATTCCGGCTGAGCCGGAAGACGCCCTTGGTGATCAGGGCCGAGGACTCTTCGAACGGCCTGACCGCCGTTCCCGCGTCATGAAAGGCTTTGTCGGCCATGAGGTTGAGGATCACGCCTCCAACCAAGGGGACGAGGCCGAGAAGATTCCACAGCGGGGAGATAAGCCTCATGACCGGGAACAGGAAATGGAGCCCGGCCATAACAGTCAGAGCCAGAAGAAGGTACGTTGTGGGCATGATCTTTCGGGCTGGCATCATCGCTCCTTCCCGCCTTGGAATGGGCCAGCGCCATGAC
>DSDX01000029.1 GCA_011048485.1 Candidatus Aminicenantota bacterium
CTATGTCATTTTCTTCTACGACCGGGGCAACACCGTGTCCTACGGCACGCCCCTCGCCTGGAAAGACATGTACGCTTCGGCCGGCATCGAGGCCCGCCTCTTCATTCCCGCTCTGCGGGTCCCCTTCCGGCTGATCTTCGCCTACAACAACAGAAAGATCTACGCGGACGACACCGATTTCGCGTTCCGCTTCGCCGTCGGCACGACTTTCTAGGGAGGTTCCGATCATGAGACACCCTGTTCGCCTTGTGGCGCTCATCGCGGCGGCCGCGGCTTGCCTGTCAGGGCCGGCCTTGGCCCAGGAGGGGACCAAGCTGGGGTTGATCGATTCCTCGCAGGTCCTTGAGAGGTCCGCCGAGGGCAAGCGGGCGATCGCCCAGCTCCAGGCGGCCGACAAGAAGTACAGCGACGACATCGCCCGCCTGGACGAGCAGATCAAGCAGCTCCAGAACCGCCTGTCGACGCAGCGCCTGACCCTGACGGCCGAGGCGGCGACCGGCCTTCAGCTCGATATCCAGAAGAAGCAAACGGATCGTCAGAGGGCCATCGAGGACGCCTCGCGGGACATCCAGGACCTCCAGGTCAAGACGCTCAACCGGATCCAGGAGGACCTGATCCCCCTCATCGAGAAGCTCCGCGAGGACAAGGGCCTCGATATCATCTTCGACCTGGCCAAGCCGGGCACGGTCTACTTCGATCCGGCCATCGATCTGACCGAAGAGCTGATCCGGCGCTATGACGCGATGAAGGCCGCGCCGCCGGCCAAGAAGTAGGCTGGGGGGAGGCGGGGCATGATTCCGACCGAGCGCATCATGAGGTTCCTGCCCCACAGGTTCCCGTTCCTCCTCGTCGACCGCGTCCTCGACCTGGTCCCGGGGCAGACCGTCGTGGCCATCAAGAACGTGACCTGCAACGAGCAGTTCTTCCAGGGCCATTTCCCGGAATGGAAGATCATGCCCGGCGTCCTCATCATCGAGGCCCTGGCCCAGGCCGGGGCCGTGCTCCTCTTCGGCTCGATCCCCGATCCGGAGACGAAATTCGTCCTTCTGAGCAAGATCGAGAAGGCCAAGTTCAAGAGGATGGTCATCCCGGGCGACCAGCTCCGGCTGGAGGTCCTCTTGACCCGCGTGAAGGGCCGGATCTGGCAAATGAAGGGCAAGGCCTACGTCGAGAGCGACCTGGCGGCCGAGGGGGAGATCACGGCCACGGTCCTCGACGTCGCCGAGCTCAAGCCGCCCGTCACCTGACCGTCTTGATCAGCTTTCCGCCGGGCGGGACCGCGTTGAGCTCGAGCCCGTTCATGACCGCGAACTGAGCCCAGAATCCCTGCTCCAGTCCCGTTCTCTTGAAGATCGCCTGCAGCGTCTCCCGGCCGTTGGCCTTGACCAGGGCCAGGCGCTTCGGGGCGCGGTTGATCTTCGAGGCGTCCGTCAGGTTCCGGAACGAGGAGATGACCGTCTTGAAGCCGGACGCGTACTTGGAGAATCCGCTGGTCGAGCTGATGGCCTGGAAGGCATAAACCCAGTCGTCCTTTTTCAGGCAGGACAGGTTCATCCTGACCGCCTCGGCGCTCTCCTGGGCGATCGAGAAAGCCTGCTCGAAGCAGGCCAAGCCGTTGATGGTCGTCCGGTTCTCGCCGAGGAGGCGGCCGCCCGAGTTCGTGATCTCGGCGGCTTGCTTCCTGGCGAACACCTCGGCCGTGTCGGTCGTCTCCCCGCCCCGGAGAATGACGCCGGCGGCCTGGTCGGGGGCGATGATCGTCACCTGGCTGGCCATGTTCTCCAGCTGCCAGCCCGACGGGACGTCGAACTGGAAACGGAGCCCGGGATGGTAGAAGACGCCGTTCTCGACATAGCCCTGACGGGGGTCCTCGCCGTAGACGATGTTCTGGACGGTCTGGAGGTAGGCCTCGGGCCGCCGGACGAGAGAGGCGTCCTCGGTCTTCAGCATCGACCGGATATTGGCGATGCGGTCGGCGGTCAGGGGGTGGGTCGAGAGGAAGCCGGGCAGGGAGCTGCCCCCGCCCGAGAGGTCGCCCATCCTCTGCAGGGCGGCGAAGGTGACCGTCATGTCGGCGGGATCGTAGCCCCCGGCCCGCGAGTACTCGACACCCAGGGCATCGGCCTGGTTCTCGTTGTCGCGGCTGTATTTAAGGAACAGGACCTGGAGCCCCGCGCCGGCCAGATTGGCGTACTTGGCGAACTCCTTGCTGACGACGCTGCCGACGACGAGGCCGATCTGGGCCAGCTGGGCCTTGCTCATCTGGCTCATGGAATGGCGGGCGTTGACATGGCCGAGCTCGTGGCCCAGGACCGCGGCCAGCTCGGCCTCCGAACTCATCATGGCCAGGATGCCTCGGGTGACGTAGATCGAGCCTCCGGGCACGGCGAAGGCGTTGACGACCGGGCTGTCGAGCACGGAGAAGCGCCAGGGCAGGTGGGGGCGTTGGCTCTTGGCCGCGAGGGCCGAGCCGATCCTGCCGACGTAGGCCTGGAGCGCCGCGTCGTCGTAGATTCCGTAGGTGGCCGCCACCTCGACGTCGGTCTGCTTGCCGAGCTCGATCTCCTGGGCCTCGGAATAGAGCATGAATTCCTTCTTGCCCGTGACGGGGTTGACGGCGCAGGCGACAACGACCGTGAGCAGCAGCGCGAGGGCTGCCAGCTTCGTTCGCGCCATCAGGCCCTCCCTCGTCATTTTAACGTGAACAGGGCGTCGTCCAGGTCCGTGTTGTAGGAGACCGCCGAGAGCGTGATGCGCTGGGCCTCGACGCCGTTCTGGAGCACGCGCATGGAATAGGCGACCATCGTGCCGGCGACCTTCTGGTAGTTGGTCGAGTAGGTCTCGGCGTCGACCTCGGCTCCCATCTGGTCGAGGGTCCGCGTCGCCGTCTTGTAGGGCAAGTACGTGTCCGGATCGAGGTAGAAAGTCGTCTTGTGCCCGTCAGCCCGTGTTTGCTCGAGCACGATGTGATCCTTGCCCTCGATGGCCTCCTTGGGCTTCAGGACGTAGGTGACGCCGATCGTCTCGGGATGGAGCAGGGCCCGGGTTTCGGCCGCCTGGCGGGCCAGCTCCTTGGTCATGAAGTCGGGCATCTCCTCGGTCGCCCCGGTCTGGGGGTTCGTGTACCAGCCCTTCTGGCCGTCATAAGCCTGGATGACGGTCATGCCGGCCTCGGGGATGGTGATGTCCAGGCGGAGCTTGTCGGGCTCTTTTTGATAGATCGTGATGGGCACGGTCAGGCCGTATTCGACGACCTCGGCGGTCCCGGAGGCCGTCATGTCCTTGATCGAATCGAGCGTCTTGCGCCCGCCCATGGCCTCAATGAGCTTGTCGACCACGGCCATCGTTTCTTTGGTGCCGGCCGGCTGGGATTTCTGGGCCAGGACGGGAGTCGCGGCGAGTGAGGCGATCAGGGCCGCGCCCAGGATAAGTCCGATCGTTCTTTTCATCGGTTCCTCCTCTTCTGAAGGTATCCTCATTCTAGCCCAAAGCCGACAGCTTGCCAACTGCCTTGCTCACGGATGGGATCGGGGGCGCTCCGGGACGGGCGGCGGGGGCGCAGGGCTAACC